>CAJWAE010000005.1 GCA_913020075.1 uncultured Flavobacteriaceae bacterium | reverse complement strand
AAATACTTTTTCATCAGTAAATCTATTTTGAAACCATTGTTGAGTGATTTCAGCTCCTAATCCGGCAGTTTCTCCTTTGTGGTCAAAAACTGCTCCTTGAATGGTATTGATATCCGCTTTTAAAGCAACATACCCCCAGATGGCATCCCATAATCCTGAACCTCTGAGCGGGATAATATAGAACTTGGTGTTTTCTACTTCGGCTTTATACATCGGAAAACGTTGCTCACTTGCTGGTTTTTTTAATTCATAATTGAGCTTTAAAGTAAAAGCATCTACAGAATCGTCTACACCTCCCAAATGATTTAAAGCTAGGGTGCTTGTAATGTATTTTTTATACAAAACTTCCGCTTGCTCACGATCGGTTTGAATTCCAATGGTTGAAAGTATGTTTTGCATTTTCTCTTTACGGACATTGTCCGCTTGAAGGTCTTTTAACGAACTTGCTGTAAAGGCAAGTGTCGACGCCACCACGAGTACCATAATGGTCGCAAAAAGAAAAGTATATGCATTGCTGTCTCTATTCATCATTAAGCGGTTTTAAGGGTTGAAGCCCATCTTTTTTTACGTTTGTTTATGTTTCCTTGGATTACATAGTGATCAATGGTGGGTGCAAATACGTTCATCAATAAGATGGCAAGCATCACACCTTCTGGATAAGCAGGATTGAATACTCGAATCATGATACAGAAGATTCCAACTAAAATTCCATATACCCATTTTCCTTTATTTGTCTGGGCAGCAGAAACAGGATCGGTAGCCATAAACACAATTCCAAAAGCAAACCCTCCTACCACAAGGTGATTTATCCATGAGAAACTCATTAAAGCATTTGCTCCCCATAAGTTAAAGAGTAAGCCCATAACTGCGGCTCCTAAAATACCTCCTGTTATGATTCGCCAACTACCTACACCTGTAAGAATAAGTATTAAAGCACCTACTGCAATCCATAATGTAGAGGTTTCTGCAATAGATCCTGGAATAGCTCCTTGAAACATTTCAATCATAGAATAGTTGACATCTCCTCCAGCTGCTAGAGAACCTAAAATTGTTTCTCCTGAAATAGCATCAACATTACCTGCCTCAGAAACCCAAACTTTATTTCCTGACATATAGGTGGGGTAAGCAAAAAAAGCGAAGGCCCGAGCTGTTAAGGCTGGGTTTAAAATATTCATTCCAGTACCTCCAAATGCTTCTTTAGCAATCAATACAGCAAAAGCAGTAGATAATCCTACCATCCAAAGCGGAATATCAACGGGCATTATCATAGGAATTAATAATCCTGTTACCAAATAGCCTTCATTCACTTCATGACCACGGAAAACTGCAAAGCCAAATTCGATCGAAAGCCCTACTACATAGGAGACTATTATCATTGGAATAATTTTCCAAGAACCATGTATAAATGCATCTATAAAAGTATAAGAAGTCCCCATTTGAACATAATATTGATAACCCGTATTATAAATACCATAAATTAAAGCAGGTAATAAGGCTATAATAACTGTTACCATAGTTCTCTTTAAATCTACTGCATCTCTTATATGGGCTCCTTTTTTAGTTGTATGATTAGGTACAAACAAAAAAGTGTCAAATGCATTGATTGCAGGGGCAAACTTTTCTAGTTTTTGACCTTTCCCAAAAGGCTTTTTTATGTTATCTAAAGTTTTTCTTAAAACGTTCATTCTTTTAATTTTATCCTACTTCATTAATCATTAGTTCTATTCCTTGGCGAATGGTTTCCTGAGCTTCCAGCTTAGAAGTATTTGAATAATCAATTAATCCAAAATCTTCAGGAACAACCTCATAAATTCCTAAAGCTTCCATTTTCTCAATATCGTCAATCAAACAAGCCTTAATTAATTGCATCGGAAAAACATCAAACGGAAATAGTTTCTCCATTTCTCCTGTAATAACTAATGCTCTCTCTTCACCATTTAAATTGGTATTTACTTCGTGTCCTTTTTTATTAAAGAGACGAGATAAGGAAGTGTTCGAGAGACTTAAAATTTTATTGTCCTTAAAAGGTAACCAGCCAAACATGCGATATATATTTCCCTCAGGAATTACAGTAATTAAATTATTAAAATAGCCGACATGTCCTGAAATACTTGATAATGAACCGCTTAGAACATCTCCGTTAATTACTCGTACAGGAGATTCTGTTATTCCAGCTTCGTTAAGAATGGGACCTAATTCTGCTCCAATCATCGATTTATAATATCTTGGTGACTTAACCGCATTTCCGGCAATTGCTAGTGTACGTTTTGGATTAAATTCTCCTGAGGATAAAAAGCTACCTATATTAGCAACATCTTCACAATTAACAGTCCATATTCTGTCACCCATATTCAAGGGGCTTATTTTTTGAATATGTAAACTTAAATTTCCAGAAGGATGGGGTCCAGAAATACTGTAATGTTGAACATTATCTATTTTTTCAAAAAAATTATTTGAAGAAGATTTATCAACTCCCAAAAAAACAGGCTGATCGACAAGCTTATTTAAAGCATTTATTCCAGTTTGGAAATTTTCTTTATTTTTTTCTAAAATAAATTCAAAATCCACTTGTAAAGGAGCCGTGTTTAAGGTAGAAACAAAAATAGCTTTAGGAGTTTCTTCTGGAATTGCAACAATACCATATGGTCTCTGATGAATAAAAGGCCAGTTTCCACTATTTAACAAAAGTGTTTTAATTCCTTCTCGATCTAATTCTTTCCATTCTTTAACATCATGAATGAATGACTCTTGATTTTCAGAAGTTTCGATCAGAATCTGTTCAATCTTTCTTTTAGGTCCTCTTTGAATTAACTTAAGATTTCCAGCTATGGGTGAAACTATTTTTATGCGAGGATTATTCTTACTATAAAAAATCGGATCACCTTTCTTGATTGATTGCCCTTCTTTAACCAATAACTTAGGAACTGTTCCAAAAAAATCATCAGGATTAAGAGCGTAAGTAGAAGAAGTAATGGTGCTGTCGAGTATTTTATCTGCCTTTCCTTTGATGTTCAGATTGGCACCCCTTTGAGTTTGAATACCTTTTATTATTTCCATTAATTTTTATAATTCTAAAAACGTTCAAATTTACTAATAAACCCTCTTTTCAATGAAGTAAATCTTAAGGAAAAAATATTATTTATATAGATTCTAAATAGATGTTTAACGTTTTTGTAAATAAACACTTAATTTGGTCAAGAACAACTGAACTTATACATTTACACTTAATGAGGCTAAAAGGTGTTAGTTATTTTTTATTATGTGTTTTTATCCATATATTTTTAGTTGCACAAGAAGTAACTGAAAAAGCTCCTGGCGAAAATATTAAATCTGTTCAATTTTCTGGAATAAAAAAGAAAGAGGCATTTCCATTAATAGAGTTGGGAGAAGAGTTAATATTAGATTTTGACGACCTCAATGCAGATGAAGCTGATTATTATTATCGTGTTAAATATTATAATCATGACTGGACACCTTCTCAATTGTTCTCTAATGAATATATAGAAGGATATGATAATCTTAGGATTGATAATTATAACACATCTTTTAACACATTACAATCTTATACTCATTACCAACTAAAACTTCCCAATGAAAATATTAATTTTAAAATATCTGGAAATTATATTTTAGAAATTTACAGCAGTGAAGACCATTTGGTTTTTTCACGAAGATTCTGCATTTTCGAACCCTTAGCTAGCATTCAAACAGCAGTATATAGACCTCAAAATATGGATCGTTTCATGTCACATCAATCGATTCATTTCACGATCACTTTAAATAAAGGAATAATTCGGAATCCGAAAGAAAACCTTCACGTTCTCATCATTCAAAATAGACAATGGGGTCAAAACATAAAAGGACTTTCTCCTCAATATCATAAAGGACAAACACTAGAATATCGATATGAATTTCCTTCTCAATTTGAGGGAGGGAATGAATACTTATTTTTTGACACTAAAGATTTACGAGTTTCAACTCCAAATATAAGTTTCATAAACAGAGCAGATTTATATGAATCATATTTAAATATAGATGTGCCAAGGTTTTACAGTAATTATACTTATTCACCAGATATTAACGGAGGTTTTGAAATTAGAAATATAATGAGACCTGGAGATCCCAATTCAGAGGCAGATTATAGTTATGTTTATTTTAGTTTAGCTGCTGATTACAAATTAAATGAAGATGAGATTTTTATCTATGGTGGTTTTAATAATTACAACTTTAGCGATGAAAATAAAATGTATTATAACCCTGCTTTAGAAGTCTATGAGGGCATATTGATATTGAAACAAGGATTTTACAATTATAAATATGTTGTAAAGCAAAATAATTCAATAAACATTAATGCATTAAGTGGTTCTCATTCTTTAACAGAAAACGATTACTTAATTTTAGCTTACTATCGATTTATTGGAGGACAGTATGACGCTCTTATTGGTTTTGGATCTGCAAATTCTTTTGAATTGCAGAATTAAATCTATTGTCCTGTTATTTTTTGTTACTTTTATTATAATTGCGATTAACTAGAATAAATGCTTTGGTACAAGAAATTACAAGAGGAATTAGAATATCTGTAAAGGTTAAGTTTGAGGGTAGTTTTTTTAAGGATCAAATTCTAAACCATGCCTTTATGTATTTCATCTCAATTGAAAATAAAAGTAAAGATGTTGTACAAGTATTAACCAGAAATTGGAGAATACTGGAGTCCAGTAATCATGATAAATATATAAGTGGTGATGGTATTGTTGGAAAAAAGCCTGTGATAAAACCAGAGGGAACCCATATCTATCACTCAGGATGCCTGCTAACTTCATCAATAGGATCTATGTCAGGTACTTATGTTATGATTAATTTCACAACGGGACAAAAATTTAATGTGAAGGTGCCCTCTTTTAAACTTTGTACTCCTCAAACTTTAAATTAAGCTTTTACATTTCAGATAATAGTCTCATTTTAATTCAATACTTTTAAGAAAAAAATTATGTCTAATAGTGTTTTTCAAGTTCCCTATCCTAATAATGAACCTATATTATCTTACACTTCTGGTAGTCCAGAAAAAGAAGCCGTCTTATCAACATATAATAAAATGTATGGTGAGAAAATCGATGTTCCTATGCGTATTGGAAATCAGGATGTTAGAACAGATAAAACAGCTAACATGCACCCCCCTCACGACCATAAACACCTATTGGGAGTTTATCATACAGCATCACAAAGTCACATAAAAGATGCTATTAAAGCAGCACTGGAAGCTAAAAAAGCATGGAGTGAAATGCCTTGGGAATCACGCGCTGCTATTTTTTTAAAAGCTGCAGAATTAGTTGCGGGACCATACAGGTCTCAGATTAATGCATCAACTATGTTAGCTCAATCTAAAACAATTCATCAGGCAGAAATTGACGCTGCATGCGAGTACATAGATTTTTTAAGGTTTAACGTTTCCTTTATGCAAGAAATCTATGAAAATCAGCCCGAAAATAGTCCTGGTATTTGGAATCGATTAAGCTACCGTCCTTTAGAAGGATTTGTTTATGCTGTAAGTCCCTTCAACTTCACTGCCATAGCGGGAAATTTATCTGCTAGTGCTGCTATGATGGGTAATACAGTTATTTGGAAGCCCAGTGATCATCAGGTTTTTTCAGCAAATATCTTAATGAAGATATTTAGAGAAGCTGGTTTACCTGATGGAGTAATAAATATGGTTTTAGGAGATCCTGAAATGATTACCAATTCGATTTTAGAAAGTCCTGACTTTGCAGGGATACATTATACAGGTTCAACAGAAGTATTTAGAAATATTTGGAGTAAAATTGGAGCTAATATAAATCGTTATAAATCATATCCACGTATAGTAGGTGAAACAGGAGGGAAAGATTTTATAATAGCACATCCCTCATCAAATCCTAAAGAAGTGGCAACAGGTATTATTCGTGGTGCTTTTGAATTTCAAGGACAAAAGTGTTCAGCTGCCTCTAGAGTTTATTTGCCCCAATCTATCGCAGATGAAGTATTAGTATATCTTAAGGCTGATTTGAAAACAATTAAAATGGGTTCTCCTGCTGATTTTCAAAACTATATAACAGCCGTTATTCACAAAGAAGCTTTTGATCGTTTGTCAAATGCAATTGAACAGGTTAAAAAAGACAATAATGCAGAAATCATAGCAGGCGGAAAATACGATAAGAGCAAAGGCTACTTCATTGAACCAACAGTAGTTTTAACGACAGACCCAAAGTACTTCAGCATGCAAAAAGAGCTTTTTGGACCTATAGTAACACTTTATATTTATAAAGATAAAAAATGGTTAGAAACACTAAAACTAGTTGATGAAACATCTGAATATGCTTTAACAGGAGCAGTATATTCTCAAGACAGATATGCATTAGAAGAAGCAATGAAAACTTTAGAGAATAGCGCTGGTAACTTTTATATAAACGACAAACCCACTGGAGCTGTTGTTGGTCAACAACCTTTTGGAGGAGCTAGAGGATCAGGAACAAATGACAAAGCTGGTTCTTCAGCAAACTTATTACGCTGGGTATCTCCTCGACTTATAAAAGAAACCTTTGTTCCTGCAAAAGACTATCGTTATCCTTTTTTGGAGAAATAAATTAGTAGTTAAACACTATAGAGGTAAGTAAACCACTTCTTTGGTCTCAAAAAAAGAAGTATTAAAAACTGAATTTAATGGATATCTTTTAGCCTGAGGGAAACTTTTAAGCTCTTGGGTTAAATCACCGCCTTTCAAACATAGAATTCCATTTTTAATTGAGTGATTGTGAGTAGATCTAATATTGTTTTTTATCCATGGAACAAAAATATCCATTTTAGTTACTGCTCGACTAACAATAAAATCAACTTTTTCTCCAAAATCTTCTGCTCTTAATTGTTTTGCTTTCACGTTTTTTAAACCTAAAGCGAGTATTACTTCATCAACCACTTTAATTTTTTTTCCAACACTATCAATTAAAAAAAAATCTGTTTCTGGAAAAAGAATTGCAAGAGGAATACCCGGAAAACCACCTCCAGTTCCCACGTCTAATACTTTAGCTCTTTTTTTGAAATTTAATATTTTTGCTATTCCTAAAGAGTGTAAAACATGGTGTTCAAAAAAAAAATCCATATCCTTCCTTGAAATAACATTTATTTTTGAATTCCAATCTTGATAAAGATTCGTTAAAGCTATAAAATGCGCTTTTTGTTCCTCCGAAATAGTAGGGAAATGAGTAAGAAATAAGTCCACAATCAGTTTTTATTTTTTGTTGCTTGTATTAATTTAATTTTTAGACTATTTTTGTACCATAAATAAATTTATGCAAGCTAAACAAACTCTTCGCTTTTCCAGAAAAGATACACGCCAATTTTTCAAAACCTTAAACCAGAGAGTAAATTATTATTTTAAAGAAAATAGTGTATCAAAGACAGGGAATTGGAAATTATGGGTAAAAACATTTATTATGTTTTCTCTATTGATCGCTCCATATGTTTTAGTTATAACTCTTGATATTAGCCTGTGGCTTAAATTACCTCTTTGTGTCTTAACGGGTATTGGAATGGCTGGAGTGGGAATGAATGTAATGCATGATGGAAATCATGGGTCTTTTTCTAAAAGAGCTTGGGTAAATAAGTTTATGGGAAGTAGTATATACATTTTAGCTGGAAATGTATTTAATTGGAAAGTTCAACATAATCTTCTTCATCATACTTATACAAATATTCATGGCCATGACGAAGATCTGGAAGCAGGACGAATTCTTCGTTTTTCTAAACACTCGAAATGGATGCCTCACCATAAATTTCAACATTATTATTCTATTTTACTTTATGGTCTTCTTACCATAAACTGGGCAATTTTTACTGATGTTCAACAACTAAAACGATACACAAAACGAAAACTTTCATATGTAAACAGTAAAAAACCAAGCATACAATGGATTGGGTTGGTAATATCAAAAATATTTTATTGGTCCATCTGGATTTTGATCCCTATGGTTTTTATCAATGCACCTTGGTGGACAGTTTTAATGGGTTTTGTTGTTATGCACTATACAGCTGGACTTATTTTAAGTACTGTATTTCAACTCGCACACATTAGCGAAGATGCTGAATTTCCACTTGCTGATTCTAAAGGAACCATGAAAAATACTTGGGCAATTCACCAATTAGCTACAACAGTTAATTTTTCTACTAAAAATCGATTTGTAAATTGGTTTACTGGAGGATTAAATCACCAAATTGAACATCATATTTTTCCCCATATTAGCCACGTACACTACACTAAAATTAGTTCAATAGTCAGGAAAACAGCTGAAGAATTCAACTTACCATACAACGAGTATAAAACCACACGTAGTGCATTATTTTCACATTTTAGATTTCTAAAACAAATGGGGATGCAACCCAGTTAAATATTTACATGGATTTACTTTCAGCTCGAATAAACAGTTTGCCTGTCTCGGCTACACTTGCTATGGCAGCAAAAGCAAGAGAATTAAAAAATAAAGGAATTGATATAATTGGTTTGAGTTTAGGAGAACCCGACTTTAACACTCCAGAGTTCATAAAAAATGCAGCAATTCAAGCAATAAAAGACAATTATAATTCCTACAGTCCCGTAGACGGTTATGCTGATTTAAAGACAGCTATTTGTGCAAAATTTAAGCGGGATAATGGTCTTAATTACAAACCCTCTCAAATTGTAGTCTCTACGGGGGCAAAACAGTCCATCGCAAATTTATGTATGGTTCTTTTAGATCCGGGAGATGAAGTTTTACTTCCTGCTCCCTATTGGGTTAGCTATTCAGCTATAGTAACTTTATCTGAAGCAAAATCTGTTATAATACCTTCTAGTATTGAATCAGATTTTAAAATAACTCCTTCACAATTAGAGGATGCTATTACGCCAAAAACAAAATTGGTGATGTTCAATTCACCTAATAATCCGAGTGGAACAATTTATACGGAAGAAGAATATCGTGCTATAGGAAAAGTATTGGAAAAATATCCGAATATCTTCATTCTTTCAGATGAAATATATGAACACATCAATTACGGAAGCCCACACTTCAGTATTGCATCTATAACTGAATTATATGACCGAACTATAACAGTAAACGGTGTTGCTAAAGCCTTTGCAATGACAGGATGGAGAATAGGTTATATTGGTGCTCCAGAATGGATTGCAAAAGCCTGTAATAAAATGCAAGGTCAAATCACAAGTGGAGCAAATTGTATTGCACAACGCGCAACAATTGCTGCAGTTGAAGCACCTGTTAGCAATATCAAGTATATGGTCGATGAGTTTTCAAAAAGAAGAGAGATCATTATAGAATTACTAACTGCAATTCCAGGCTTCAAATTAAATAAGCCAAAAGGTGCTTTTTATGTTTTTCCTGACATCTCTTACTATTTTGGAAAAAAAATTCGTGGAAAAACACTTAATAATGCGTCTGATTTCGCGTTGTATTTACTTGAAGAAGCAAACGTAGCTACAGTTACTGGTGAGGCTTTTGGAAATGATAATTGTATAAGGATTTCTTACGCCGCTTCAGTTGAGAATATTCAAGAGGCCGTTAAGCGAATTGCCCATTCTTTAGCTTAAATGATACGAGATTGTTTTTTTAGATAATCATAATATAACGCAATTGAAGTATAGTGCCAGGGAACTATTACAAAAACTCCCACAATAAAAAATAACAATCCCAAAACATACCATGGTAAAAAACGTAAATGAAGGACAAGGAGTTCCGTTTTATGTCCGTTAGTTAGATTCCAACTTTCTTGGATAGCGTCACCAAATGAAATTTCCGGACGCTCAGCAATAATATAAAAAGTCATTGAAAGTCCTAAAGAAAGAATAACACCAGGTACAATAAAAAATAACAACCCCAAAACAACCATTACGGTAATAAATAAATAAGCCAATAAGACCTGTAATAAAGGTTTAAACCCTTGAAGTAAATTAAAAATAGAGGGGTTTTGCTGGTGAATAATATTTAAAAAATAAATACACAAACCTAATTGTAATGGACCAGCCAATAAAAAACTTAACATCTCTCCGTAAGTGTTCTGCTCAGCGGGTATACCAATTATTAAAGCATATAAAGAACATGTTCCAACCGATAATAACCAATGTGGAATTAATATTTCACGCGATTGTCTCATTAATTGAAGTAAGTCCATATTAATTGTTGTCGGTTGGTTTTAGTCTTTAAATAATATTTATGAATTTAGTATTTTCTCTTGTTTATTAATGGACTCTTGATGGACTGCCTTAAAAACACGAAGAATAAATTCCTCTGACAAGTCACGATCTTGACCTTCTAAAATCATTTTCCCTAAAATTTCGTTCCAACGCTTATTTTGTAGAACAGCAACATTGTTCGAAAGTTTGATTTCTCCTATTTTACTTGCCACTCTCATTCTTTTACCAAGGGTGTCAAGAAGCGTTTGATCAATCACATCAATTTGAGCCCTTAATGTATTTAATTCATTTTGGTATGCTTCTGCATCGTCTGTCACTTTTCGAACCTTTAAATTTTTCATGATTTCTACCAAACGCTTTGGGGTAACTTGTTGTGCTGCATCAC
Organism: uncultured Flavobacteriaceae bacterium; assembly: GCA_913020075.1. Classification (GTDB taxonomy): domain Bacteria; phylum Bacteroidota; class Bacteroidia; order Flavobacteriales; family Flavobacteriaceae; genus MS024-2A. The sequence goes on along the minus strand of CAJWAE010000005.1, from coordinate 38,500 downwards.
TCCATGCATTATCAGGATCCCAATGTGTTTCTATCATAAGTCCATCGAAATTAAGATCCAAAGCTGCTTGAGAAATATCAAGAATTAGATCACGACGGCCAGCAATATGCGAAGGATCACAAATCATTGGTAAATCAGGAAATTTATTTTTTACTTCAATAGCAATTTGCCATTCAGGAATATTACGATATTTTGTTTTCTCATATGTTGAGAATCCTCTATGAATTAATCCTAAGTTTTTTATGTTTGCTGTATACAAGCGCTCAACACCTCCAAGCCATAATGCTAAATCAGGATTCACAGGATTTTTCACTAAAACTATTTTTTCAGTACCATTCAAAGCATCAGCAATTTCTTGCATAATAAAAGGGCTTACTGTTGAACGAGCTCCAATCCAAAGAATATCTACATCATTGTCTATAGCTAATTTTACGTGATCTTTATTGGCGACTTCTGTAGCTGTTAAAAGTCCTGTTTCTTCTTTTACTTTTTTAAGCCAAGCCAAGCCAATAGCGCCAACTCCTTCAAACATTCCAGGACGCGTTCTGGGCTTCCATATTCCTGCCCGATAAACAGTGACGTCAGTATCTTTCAATTCATGTGCTATTTTAAGAACCTGTTCTTCAGTTTCAGCACTACAGGGCCCTCCAATAACTAAAGGATGATCTAATCCAAAATTATTTAGCCATTGACGCATTTCTTTTTTATTCTCCATCACTTAATTATTTATTAGTTGTCTTATTGTTTTTAATTCCAGCCAAAATAGTTTTAATGGCATTTATTTCTTTCATTTGACTGTAAAGGTGATCATAGCTATTATTTTCCAATAGACTTTTAAAGTCTTGTAAATTGGTAATATATTCACCAAGAACCTTTGTAATATTTTTTTGGTTTTGCTTGAAAATAGGTGTCCACATATCAGGTGAACTTTTTGCCAAACGTACCGTTGATCTGAATCCACTACCTGCCATATCAAAAATAGCTCGTTCATCTTTTTCTTTTTCCATGACAGTTTTTCCCAACATAAAAGATGAGATATGGGAAAGATGTGACACATAAGCAATATGCTTATCATGTGCTTCAGGATCCATTTCATTGACTTGCATATTCATATTTCGAAACCATTGAACAGCCCATTCTAATAAATCAGGACGTGTTTTTTGAGATTCACATATAATTTGAGATTCATCTAAAAAAAGATCGGCGTAGGCTGCGGAGGGTCCGGAAAATTCAGTACCCGCAATTGGATGAGTGGCTAAAAATTGATTTCTTTTTGGATGTAGCCTCAAAAGCTTACAAATAGCTGTTTTAGTAGAGCCTGCATCTATAAGTAAAGTATTCTCATTAATTTTATCCAATATAGAAGAAGCGACCTCTAAGGAAGTATCTACAGGTATTGCCAAGATAATGACATCCATATCCGCATAGTTTTCATGGTTAAGTTCATAATCGACTATTCCCATATGCATTGCCTCGTCAAAATGTTCCCTTTTCTGATCAGAACCAAATAAAATACTACCTATTGAATATTTTTTAGCTGCCAAAGCAAAAGAACCTCCTATCAAACCCAAACCTATAATCCCTATATTCATTTTTAAAAACGTTTAATTGCTTCTTTAATAGTCGCTTCAGTTAAACAAAGTGAAAACCTTATATAGCCTTCACCTTGACTTCCAAATATAGTTCCAGGAGTTATGAATACATTTTGTTCTTTTAATATTTTATCTATGAAGGTTTCAGAATCAGGAGAGCCTTCAGGTAATTTCGCCCATACAAACATACCCACACTTTTAGAATCAAAACTGGCACCTAATTTAGTTACTATAATTTCAATCAAATTTCTCCTTTTTTGATAAATCAAATTAAGTTTCTCAAACCATGAATATTCAGCTTTAAGGGCTTCAATGGCTCCTTGCTGAATTCCAAAAAACATTCCAGAGTCCATATTACTTTTTACTTTTAATACAGACTGGATGGTTTCCTTTTTTCCACAAATCATTCCCACACGCCAGCCTGCCATATTAAAAGACTTACTAAGAGAATTTAACTCTACAGCTACCTCATTGGCTCCTGGTCTAGATAAAATACTTTGTGGAGTTTTTGTTAAAACAAAGCTATATGGATTGTCATTGACTAATAAAATATTTCTTGATTTTGCCCAAGAAATCAATCTATCAAAAGTATCAACCACTACGTTAGCACCCGTAGGCATATTGGGATAATTTAACCAAAGGATTTTGATTTTTTTTGTGTCTAATGCCTCTAAAGCTTTAAAATCAGGTTGCCAATTATTTTCAGCTTTTAAATCATAAAAAATAGGCTCTGCCTCTAAAAGACGGGTTACAGATTGATAAGTTGGATAGCCTGGGTTGGGGATCAATACTTTATCTCCTTTATTTAAAAAAGCCATAGATAGATGCATAATTCCTTCTTTTGAACCCATCAATGGAAGGATTTCATTGTTCGCATCCAAAGTGACCTTGTAGTGTTTTTTATAAAAATCAGCAATACCAGTTCGCAACTCAGGAAGCCCTTGATAACTCTGGTACATGCTAGCTTCAGGATTTCTCATGGATTGCTCTAAAGCTTTAATGACTTCTGGGTGTGGTGGTAAGTCAGGACTTCCGATCCCCATATTGATTACAGGATGACCCGCTTGAATCATTTGAGCTACCTCTCGTAATTTTCGAGAAAAATAGTATTCCTGGACACTTTCTAAACGTTGAGCTGTTGCTATCATGGGTTGTGCTGGGCGTACTCGCCTAATATTTTAATTTTTGAGGCCATAATTGAAATGAGTTTACGTGCCTTATCATAGTGAGAAAAGGAATCAAAAGTTACGTCAACAAAAAAAGCATATTTTCCTGGTGTTTCTATAACCGGCAAAGATTGGATTTTAGTCAAATTCAATTGACAATCACTCATCACATTCAAGATTGCAGCCAAACTTCCCCTTTGGTGATCTAAAGTAAATTTAAGTGCTGCTTTATTGATTTTAGCCTCAGAAACAGGAGTCCCTTCTTTTTGAACAATAACAAATCGAGTTATATTATTTTGAATTGTTTGAATTGAATGTTCTAAAACAGATAGCTGATATAATTCAGCAGCCTCTTTACTGGCAATAGCAGCAATTCCTTGAAGTTTATTTACTGCAATTCTTCGAGCTTCATCTGCAGTATCTTCTGCTTCCACTAATCGAATTTTAGGATGAGATTTAAAAAATTCCATACACTGGAGTATCGCCATTGGATGGGAGTGAACCTCTCTGATCTCCTGTAAAGATTGCCCAATCAAACCCATCAAATTATGATGTATACTTAAGCCATACTCTCCAACTATCTTCAAGTCATTTTGATCAATTAATGCATAGTTTGGTATTATAGAGCCTGCAATAGAGTTTTCTATTGCCATAACAGCTTGATCTGCTTGACCATTTAATAATGCTTTTACAGTAGCATCAAAGGTTTTACATTCCAAAAGCACTAAATCATTTCCAAAATAAGACTGAGCTACTTTATGATGAAAGGATCCTTGAATTCCTTGAATCGCTGTTGTTTTATTTTCTTGCATATATCTCAAAAAAAAAGTCCCGATTAAATCAGGACTTTAAATTTATAAATAGTATTTCTTTTACTACAAAGTCCTTTCTATCTCTAAATAGAAGTAATAAAAATTGTTGAAATAGAAATTAAATGTTTTCATATTTATTTAAATCAGAACAAAAGTACTATTGCTTTTGTCAAAAACAAATTTTCAGCACTATATTTTGGTTAAGCCAAAATATAAAAGTGTTTTGAAATTAAATTAATACTGAGAAAAGTAAATACCTTCTTTCTGAAAATAAAATAAACCCCTGTAAAAGTTGTTTTGTAATCCATTATCTTTCCTTAATAAATATCAGCTTGATTTTTCTATATTAACATCTGTAATGAGATTTTTATTAGTCATTTATCTATTACATCAAGAATTTTATGGGAGTTAATTACCATATATTTTTTTGTTTATTTTATCATCTATGAAATCCAAAAACCCTCACTTATACTATTTAATCTTACTTAACTTAGGAATGCTGTTTATAAGCACATCAGGTGTCTTGGGGCGTTATATTAAGTTGAGTCCTCCCCTAACGATTTGGTATCGTTCTTTATTTGCAATTCTTCTTCTAGGCACTTTCTGTTTGTTGAAAAAATATTCCTTCAAAATTGACTGGAAAAACAATGGTAAAGCTATTTTACTTAGCGGATTATTTATGGCTCTACATTGGGTGACTTATTTCTTTGCACTACAATGGAGTAATGTTACTATTGGAATGCTTTCTCTATTTACATACCCTATTTTTACTATTTTATTAGAACCTTTTTTTGTTAAAACAAAATTACAGTCAATTCATATAATCTTTGGATTAATAATTTTAATAGGAGTTTATTTGTTGGTCCCCGCTTTTGATATAAGAAATACAGAAACTCAAGGATTAATAATAGGGGTATTTTCTGCTATTGTTTATGCTCTTCGAAATTTGATTTTAAAATCTAATTCCAATATGGCGAATGGATCTATTCAAATGTTTTATCAAATGGGTGTTGTCCTATTAATTCTATTACCTGTACTTTGGATTTATCCACAAGAAAAAATAGTTTCTCAACTCCCATATCTTCTAATTCTAGGTGGAGTAACAACTGCACTAGGACATACTCTTTTTTTGACCAGTTTTTTTCATTTTAGAATCAGTACTGCAAGTATTCTGAGTAGTGTTCAACCTATTTTTGGTGTGATATTAGCCGTAATATTCCTTCATGAAATTCCAAATCTGAAAAGCTTGATCGGAGGTTTACTTATTTTGACCACAGTTGTTTTAGAAAGTCAACGCATTAAGTAAGGAAAATAAATAGGAAAATTCTATATTTAGAATAAAAAAAATGAGCCTTATATTAAAGGATATTAATAAAAATTTTGGATCTGTACAAGCATTAAAAGGAATTTCTCTAACCCTAAAAAAGGGTGAAATTGTTGGCCTTTTGGGTCCTAATGGAGCAGGAAAATCAACCCTAATGAAAATCTTGGCTGGCTATTATACCGAATGGGAAGGAAGTGCGACTTTTTTTGATAAAGACTTAAAAAAAGATTTAAGGTCAATTCAAAAAGAAACAGGATATCTAACGGAAAATAATCCTTTATATCCTGAAATGTATGTTAAGGAATATCTTCAATATGTAGCTGATCTTTATCAGCTTAAGGATCCACCAATGGAAATGGTTCTCAATCAAACAGGTTTAATTAATCATCAGGGTAAAACTATTCAAACACTTTCCAAAGGATATAAACAACGTGTAGGTTTGGCCGCTGCGATTATCCATGATCCCAAACTAATTATATTGGACGAACCCATGACGGGTTTAGATCCTAATCAATTGGTGGAAATTCGAAAACTGATTCGAAGTTTAGGAGGTGAAAATACTGTATTACTTTCTACACACATTCTCCAAGAAGTAGATGCCCTGTGTGACCGTGTAATTATAATTAATAAAGGGAAAATCGTTATGGATGAATCTCTAGAGAAACTTCGAGAAAATCAAGATCAAATAATTGAAGTGAGTTTTGACTATAGGGTCGAAATCGAAGCGATATCAAGAATATCCAATGTGGATTTTGTTAAAAATCCGCATGATTTTGATTACGAAATTTACATAAAAGGCTCCAAAGATATGAGATCAATCGTTTTTGATTTTGCCCATGATAATGGATTAAAAATATTAAAACTACAGTTAAAAAATAAAAGTTTAGAGCAATTATTTAAATCCTTAACAGATTAAAACATCCGTTTTTCGACTGCCATGATATTATATACTAGCTATAAGATAATAATATAAAAGGCTTCAAATGCTCTAAAAATTGAGAGCGTTCGTTTCAAGTTTTGATTTCATATTTCTTCTCCGTTTAATACAACTTTATGATTAATTTTCGATGTAGGCTCTAAGGTTTTTGAAACAGAGCAATACTTTTCAAATGATAGTTTTGCTGCACGGATTGCCTTTTCTGCAGAGAAATCACCTTCTAAAAATATAGTTACATCAATTTGGTAAAACAAAGAAGGTGTCTCTCCTTCATGACGATGACCCTTAACCTCCATTTTTAACGAGGTAGGATTTATTTTTTGCTTATTAAGAATGGCAACTATATCAATACTACTACATCCTGCAACACCCATCAACAATAGCTCCATAGGGCTAATCCCCTGGACTTCACCGATTGTTTTAGATTTATTATCTAATCGAACGCTATGTCCATCTGGGTTAGTAACTTCAAAAAGATAGTCTTTATTAATTCGCTCTAGAGAAACATTCATATTTAAGTTTTTTGGTGTTTAAAAATTGGTTTTAAAATTTGAGCTACAGCTTCATTTTCAATCAAAAAAGCGTCATGTCCATGAATAGATTTTAGTTCATGAAAAAAAATATTGTCTTTATGAGGCTTTATCATTTCATACGTATTTTGATCTTCCTGAGAAATAAAAAATAAATCGCTTTTTACAGCAATTAAATGAATCTCAGCATTTATTTTTTTAATGATTTTAAAAGCATTATTTCCACTACGTTCAATATTGATTGATGCCAATAAATGATTTACCATTAAATAAGAAGCCAGATCAAATCGATAGGCTAGTTTTTTAGCATGATGTAATAACCAGCTTTCAATATTGTAAATTCCCAAGTCTGGGTTTTTACTTCTCCCAAAACGAGAGCTAAAAGATTCAGGAGTCCGATAAGTTAACATTGCATGAATACGAGCATCTTCAATTGGATTCTTTGAGTTCTCTAAAATTCGTTTCTGCAAAAAGGTATTCGCAATGATCCAATCATTTGCCTTCCAATCAGCAGCAACTGGAATTAGGTACTGCATGAGATTCGGACTCAATGCGGCCATTTCCCATGCTATCCCTCCACCGATAGATCCTCCAATTAAAGCATACAATTTGTCAATTTTCAAAACATCAAGTCCCTTTAAGAAAAGAGAAGCAATATCACCTGCATGAAAATCCTCAAAATCAGAAAATATTTGCCCTTTGGTTCCATTTCCTGGGATATTAAATGCTAAAACAGCGTAATGTTGAGTATCTATTGTTTTTCCGGATCCGATTATTTCTTTCCACCAACCATTAGGACCGCATACCTGGGCATCACCCGTTAAAGAGTGATTTACCAATACCACAGGGGATTTTCCTAAAGCCTGACCAAAATGTTGGTAATAAAGTTTGATCGAATTAAAGAAAGTGCCAGAATGGGTCCTAAAATTAGGTACAGAAATCTTTTGGATTCCAGTCATATAAAATTATAATGTTTCAAAAGCAACTTCTAAATCTGAAATCAAATCTTTAATATCCTCAAGACCAACAGACAAGCGAATTAGATCTTGTGTTACTCCTGCTGTTTTTTGGGCAGCCTCGCTTAATTGTTGATGCGTGGTACTTGCTGGATGAATAATCAAAGACTTCGTATCTCCTATATTAGCTAAAAGAGCAAATAATTTAGTGGCATCTGCTACTTTTTTACCACCCTCAAATCCCTTTTTCAATCCAAAAGTCACAATTCCACTTTGTCCCTTAGATAAGTATTTTTGAGCTAAACCATTGTATTTAGATGTCTTTAATCCTGGATAATTAACCCAAGACACTTCTTCCCTTGTTGAAAGCCAAGCTGATAATTTTAATGCATTTTCAGAGTGTTTTTTCATTCTGATATCTAGTGTTTCAATCCCTTGGATCGTTTGAAAACTATTAAAAGGACTGGGAGCACTTCCCAAATCACGGAGTCCTTCGATTCTAACTTTTGCAATAAATGCTATTGCTCCTAGGGCATCATGATAATTTAATCCATGATAGCTAGGGTTAGGTTCCGTAAATTCAGGAAATAATCCATTACTCCAATCAAAAGTTCCTGCATCAATAATAATTCCTCCTAGAGAGGTTCCATTACCTGTAAGGTATTTAGTCAAAGAGTGAATAACAATATTTGCCCCATGTTCAATTGGATTGAGTAAAGCTGGAGAGGCGACAGTGTTGTCTACTATAAAAGGGACTTTTGCTTTTTTTGCAGTTTCAGAAATAGCTTTTAAATCAAGTACGTCAAGTTTTGGATTCCCTAATGACTCAACAAAAAAAGCACGTGTATTCTGTTTTACTGCTTTAGTAAACTCTAGAGGATCATCAGGATCCACAAAAGTGGTTGTAATTCCAAAACGTGGAAGTGTATTGGCTAATAGATTATATGTTCCTCCATATAAACTATTTGATGCTACTATATGATCTCCAGATTTTAATATAACCATAAGAGTGGTAGCTATTGCAGCTGTTCCAGATGCAGTAGCTACTGCAGCTACTCCTCCTTCTAAAGCTGCTAAACGTTTCTCTAAAACATCATTAGTTGGATTATTTAAACGGGTATATATATATCCTGGCTCTGCTAATGAAAATAAGTTTGCTGCATGCTCAGAATCATTAAAGACATAGGATGTAGTTTGATAAATAGGAACAGCCTGAGTTCCTTGTGTTTCAGATGCATCATGTCCTGCATGTAAAGCTTTTGTTGCTAATTGTGTACTCATAATTGAAATGTTTTTTTAATGGTTTCTTGATAATCTAATTTTTCCCATGTGAAAAGCTCTACTTCCTTCGATACTTTTCCGTTGTAAGGGGATTCAAACGTTTTTGTTACATTAAGAGGCTGGCGCCCCATATGACCGTATGAAGCGGTTTCTAGATATATGGGATTCCTGAGTTTTAAACGTTGTTCTATTGCGTAAGGTCTCATATCAAATAAATCAGAAGCTTTTTCTGCAATTTCAAAATCAGTAAGATCAATCTTTGATGTACCATAAGTATTTATATTAATTGAGGTAGGCTCTATTATACCTATTGCATAACTTAATTGAACTAAAAGCTCATCTGCAACTCCAGCTGCAACTAAATTTTTTGCCATATGCCGAGCTGCATAAGCAGCACTTCTATCTACTTTGCTAGGATCTTTCCCACTAAAAGCACCTCCTCCATGCCCACCTTTACCACCATAAGTATCTACTATAATTTTTCTTCCAGTCAATCCAGTATCACCATGAGGACCGCCTATTACAAATTTACCAGTAGGATTTACGTGGTAAATAATGTCTGATCCAAAAAGTTTTTGGATTTTATGATTAGATTTTTCAATAATACGCGGAATCAAAATATTAATTACATCTGATTTGATTTTAGCTAACATGACTTTTTCATCTTTATCAAATTCATCATGTTGTGTAGAAACAACTATAGTATCTATTCTCAAAGGCAGATTATTATCGTCATACTCAATAGTAACTTGAGACTTGGCGTCTGGGCGTAAATAAGTAATATCCTTATTTTCTCTTCGAAATGAGGCCATTTCAATCAAAATTTTATGAGAAAGATCTAGAGCAAGAGGGATTAAAGATTCAGTTTCTTTACTAGCATAACCGAACATTATTCCTTGGTCTCCTGCTCCTTGAGACTCTTTTTCTTCACGATCAACACCTCTATTAATATCTTGAGACTGTTCATGTATTAAGGAAATCACCCCACAAGAATCTCCACTAAATTGATAAGCACCCTTAGTATAGCCTATCTTATTAATAGTATCCCGTGCAATGGACTGTACGTCAAGGTAAGTTGCACTTTTAACTTCTCCTGCTAGAATCACTTGCCCAGTCGTTACTAAAGTTTCACAAGCGACTTTACTTTCAGGATCAAAGGCTAAAAAATTATCTAATAATGCATCACTAATTTGATCAGCAATTTTGTCTGGGTGACCTTCACTTACAGATTCAGAGGTAAAAAAATATGACATTTATTTGTTGCTTTATAAGGAAGGACTTAACATTGTGTTAATAAAGCAAATCTGCTTTAGCAATTTTTTTTCGAGGTTTGCAATCAGTCAAATCCTTCCTCGTTATGTCACAAAAGTAACTATTTTTTTTTAAAATAAAAATTTATTATCGTCAGTTTTATATGGTACAATTCTTTTTTATTTTCAAAAAATCTGCTACTTTGCAAAATTATAATCAACTATAACATAGTATGCATATTGCGATTGCAGGAAACATTGGAGCTGGCAAAACTAGCTTAACAGAACTTTTAGCAAAACATTACAATTGGGAACCCCATTTTGAAGATGTGATAGACAATCCATATTTAGATGATTTTTATACCCATATGGAACGCTGGTCGTTCAATCTTCAAATATATTTTTTAAAAAGTAGGTTCAATCAATTACTCAAATTTAGTGAACAGAAAAAAACAATTATTCAGGATAGAACTATTTATGAAGATGCTCATATTTTTGCACCTAACCTCAATGCAATGGGTCTAATGAATCAACGTGATTTTAATAATTATTTAGAATTGTTTGAATTGATGGAGTCATTAATTAAAGGTCCTGATTTATTGATTTATTTAAGAAGTAGCATTCCTAATTTGGTTAATAAAATTCACAAAAGAGGCCGAGAGTACGAAACCAATATAAGTATTGATTACTTAAGTAGGTTGAATGAAAGATATGAAGCTTGGGTCAGCAAATACGATAAAGAATTAATCATTATTGATGTTGACAGTTTAGATTTTGTTGAAAACAAAAAAGACTTAGATTCTATTATAAGTCAAATCGATCCAAAATTAAAAAGTATTTCATAAAAAAAAGCCGCTTTAAAAGCGGCTTTTTTTTATTCTAATGATTTGCTAATTATCCACAACATCTCCAATTGAAGTGGTTATTTTGTCTAAATTTTTAAAAATTTCTTTTTCATCTCCACTTAGTGAAACCTCAACAATTAAATTTTTTTGTTCGTTTTCTACTTTTACATCAATAATTATAGTTTCTTCTAAATTTGTTGTTGGAATAACCAATTCAATTCCATCTTCAGATTTAACATCTAAATAAGCAGCTACATTTTCACTGCTCATTGCAATACTTGGTGCAATTACTAAAGCAACAACGGACATTAACTTAAGTAATATATTTAATGAAGGACCTGAAGTGTCTTTAAAAGGATCTCCAACAGTATCTCCAACGACAGAGGCTTTATGGGCGTCAGTCCCTTTTCTACCATCAGCTTCAATCATTTTCTTTGCATTATCCCATGCTCCGCCAGCATTGGACTGAAAAATTGCCATTAAAACGCCACAAGTAGTTACTCCAGCAAGTAAGCCTCCGAGCATTTCAGCTCCACCAATAAAACCAAAAGCTACCGGAACAACAATTGCTAGCAATCCTGGTAATACCATTTCTCTAATTGAAGCCTTTGTTGATATTTCAACGCATTTTTCGTAATCTGCATGACCATCAGCAGCATCAAAAATAGCTCTATCTTTTGCCGTGGCCTTGGACATATCAGCGTCATACTTTTTCATAACCATCAAAGCTGCTTTTAGCTCTGGAATATTTTTGAACTGCCTTCTTACCTCTTCAATCATAGCCATAGCTGCTCTACCAACTGCATTCATTGATAAGGCAGAAAACACGAAAGGGAGCATTCCCCCTACTAATAAACCTGCCATAATTTTAGGTTGAGAAACATCAATACTTGAAACATTTGCAACTTTCATAAAAGCTGAAAATAATGCTAAAGCTGTTAATGCAGCAGAAGCTATTGCAAAGCCTTTTCCAATGGCAGCAGTAGTGTTACCAACTGCATCTAACTCATCTGTTCGCTCTCTAACTTCTTTTGGAAGCTCTGCCATTTCAGCAATACCTCCAGCGTTATCTGAAATTGGACCATATGCGTCGACCGCTAATTGAATTCCAGTATTTGCAAGCATTCCTACAGCCGCAATTGCGATTCCATATAAACCTGCAAAATGATGAGAAACCATAATCGCTGCAGCAATTAAAATAGTTGGAATCATAGTCGACATCATTCCAACTCCTAATCCAGCAATAATATTTGTTGCAGCACCTGTTTCAGATTGAGCTACTATTGAATTAACAGGTTTAGATCCAGTTCCTGTGTAATATTCAGTTATTTTACCAACACCTAAACCTGCTAAAAGACCTGCAATTGTTGCCCAAAAAATTCCCATTGCACCAAAAGGGAGGCCTTCAATCGATTCAGGAATTATAGCATTAATAATAAAATAAGATGCAATCACCATTAATCCTGCTGAACCAAACTCCCCAATATTTAATGCTGTTTGAGGGTTTCCTCCTTCTTTAACTTTTACAAAAAAGGTACCTATAATCGACATTATAATTCCGACTGCAGCAAGAACTAAAGGAAGATAAACTGCTCCTAAACCATCAAAATCGGGCGTAATAATAAAAGCTCCTAATACCATAGTACCTATAATAGAACCTACATAAGATTCAAATAAGTCAGCTCCCATTCCAGCTACATCTCCTACATTATCTCCTACATTATCAGCTATAGTTGCTGGGTTTAGTGGATGATCTTCTGGAATTCCAGCCTCTACTTTTCCCACTAAATCAGCACCTACATCAGCTGCTTTAGTGTAAATTCCTCCTCCAACTCTTGCAAATAAAGCGATGGAAGAAGCTCCCATGGAAAATCCTGTTAACACATTTAAGACCATTGATAGATTTTCAGCTCCTGGCCAAATTCCTTGATAAATAGCAAAAAGACTGCTTAAGCCTAAAACACCTAAGCCTACAACACCAAGCCCCATAACAGATCCCCCAGCAAATGCTACTTCTAGAGCTTTGCCTATAGATTCTCTTGCAGCTTGTGTAGTACGAACGTTTGCTTTAGTAGCAACACGCATCCCAATAAATCCAGCTAGTGCAGAGCAAATTGCACCAACAACGAAAGAAATAGCTACCATTCCATTTGAACCTTGCTCATTACTTCCTTTAAAGTATAAAAGAACAGCAACGCAAAGAACAAAAATAGAAAGCACTTTATATTCAGCTTTTAGAAATGACATTGCACCTTCTGCTATACTATTGGCGATTTTTGACATTTTCTCGTTACCAACTTCTTGCTTAGTAACCCAACTATTTTTAAAAACAACGAATAAGAGCGCCAAAATTCCAAAGGCTGGTAAAAATTTAATGATTAGTTCCATGTTTAAATTTAATTTTTTTAATGATCGTAAAAGTAGTAAAACAAACTAGAATTCAAAACCTATTTATAAGGTTGGTGAATTATGATTAATTCTTCTTGAAAATTTATTAATGATACATTACACGCTTCACAGACTTAATTACATCTTGAGAATTTGGTAACCATTCTTTTAAGAGAACAGGCGAATATGGAGCTGGTGTATCTGCTGTATTTATTCTTTCTATTGGGGCGTCTAAATAATCAAAAATTTCATTCTGCACTTGATAAGTTATTTCAGTTGAAATATTCCCAAAAGGCCAAGATTCTTCAAGAATCACTAGTCTATTTGTCTTTTTCACTGATTCAAATATGGTTTGATAGTCTAATGGTCTTATGGTTCTCAGATCAATAACCTCACAATCAATTCCTTCTTTGGATAATTCTTCAGCAGCTATTATTGCTTCTTTTAAAATTTTACCGAAAGAAACCAGCGTTACGTCTTTTCCAGGTCTTTTAATTTCTGCAACTCCTATTGGCAGTGTATATTCTCCCTCAGGAACCTCCCCTTTATCTCCATACATTTGTTCAGATTCCATAAAAATAACAGGATCATCATCCCGAATTGCCGACTTTAGTAAACCTTTTGCATCATAGGGATTTGAAGGGACAATAACCTTCAAACCAGGGCAGTTTGCATACCAACTTTCAAAAGCCTGCGAATGTGTAGCGGCAAGCTGACCGGCAGATCCAGTGGGTCCCCTAAAAACAATTGGACAAGGAAATTGACCTCCAGACATTTGTCTAATTTTTGCAGCATTATTAATAATCTGATCAATGCCTACTAATGCAAAGTTAAAGGTCATGTATTCAATTATCGGACGATTTCCAGTCATTGTAGACCCTACTCCAATTCCTGAAAATCCAGCTTCAGAAATAGGTGTATCTATCACGCGTTTTGCACCAAATTCGTCGAGCATCCCTTTGGAAGCCTTATAGGCCCCATTATATTCCGCAACCTCTTCTCCCATTAAATATATGGATTTATCACGTCGCATCTCCTCTGTCATTGCTTCAGCTATTGCTTGTCTAAATTGTATGGTTTTCATTAAGATGTTTCTTTGAGAGGCAAATTTAATCAATAATTATCTATTAAGTTAACTCAATAATAAAGGAAAATTTACGTTAACAGAAAACAGACCTTATTTTAGGTAATAAATTAAGTTACTTTTATTAATTTAAAGTGAATATGAAATTAATTCAAATGACGGTTAAGGGAATTTCGCATAGCGAAACTCAGACCGGTGCTTATGCGCTAATTCTTAATGAAGAAAAGGGAAACAGAAAACTGCCTATTATTATTGGAGGTTTCGAAGCACAATCTATCGCTATAGCTTTAGAGCAAGAAATTAAACCAAGCCGTCCCTTAACTCATGATTTATTTAAAAGTTTGGCAGATCGTTTTGACATAAATGTCAAGCAAGTCATCGTTCATAAACTTGTTGATGGAGTATTCTATTCCAGTTTGATTTGTGAAAGAGATAAAATTGAAGAAATAATTGATTCACGAACTTCTGATGCTATAGCTTTAGCTCTCCGATATCAGGCGCCAATATTTATCTACGATTCTATTTTAAAAAAAGCTGGTTTTACTCCAGCAGTATCGTCAAATGAAAAAAAATCACCTGTAGATAATTGGATTCAAGATTATGTCACTGAAAAAACCAAAACTAATGTAAAATTAGAAGATTTAGAAAAACTCTCTGTTTCAAAACTAAAAAATCTTCTAAGTGCTTTGTTAGCTAATGAGAATTATGAAAAAGCAGCTCAAATTCGCGATGAAATTTCCAAGCGTAAAAGTTAAAATTAAAATTGTTTATTTTTTTTTATAATCTTTTTATTCAAAAGTTTATAAATCATTGAAATGAATCTATTTTTGAAAAAACACTATTAGTGAAACAATATTTAGATTTAGTGCAACACATAAGCACATCGGGGATTGAGAAAAAAGACAGGACAGGTACTGGTACAAA
Organism: uncultured Flavobacteriaceae bacterium; assembly: GCA_913020075.1. GTDB lineage: Bacteria > Bacteroidota > Bacteroidia > Flavobacteriales > Flavobacteriaceae > MS024-2A. The sequence continues at coordinate 23,411 of CAJWAE010000005.1, read as the reverse complement.
AAGTGTTTTTGGATATCAAATGCGCTTTAATTTATCTAAGGGATTTCCATTGGTAACTACTAAAAAAATTCATGTTAAGTCAGTAATTCACGAATTGTTGTGGTTTTTAAAAGGAACAACAAACATCGCTTATCTTCAGGAAAACGGTATTCGTATCTGGAACGAGTGGGCTGATAAAAATGGAAATCTAGGACCTGTTTATGGACATCAATGGAGGAATTGGAATAGCGAAGGGATTGATCAAATTCAAGAAGTAATTAATACTCTTAAAACTAATCCAGATAGTCGAAGAATGTTGGTTACCGCATGGAACCCGAGTGTTTTGCCAGAATCTAACACATCTTTCTCTGAAAATGTTGCTAATAACAAAGTAGCACTACCCCCTTGTCATGCTTTTTTTCAATTTTATGTTGCTAATGGTAAACTTTCTTGTCAGCTTTATCAAAGAAGTGCTGATGTTTTTTTAGGTGTTCCTTTTAACATTGCATCATATGCTTTATTAACTCAAATGGTTGCGCAAGTATGTGGTTTCAAGGTTGGTGATTTTATCCATACATTCGGAGACGTTCATATTTATTCCAATCATTTAGATCAAGTTAAAGAACAGCTATTAAGAGCTCCTAAACCACTTCCTGAAATGCGGTTAAATCTAGATGTTGAAAACATCTTTGATTTTACTTATAAAGATTTTGAACTTATAGATTACGACCCTTTTCCCTTAATTAAAGGAAAAGTTGCTATTTAAATGTCTCTAAGGCTTTTATCAAATTAGCTAAATCATTCAGACTATTATAATAGTGAAATGAAACTCTAATTCCTTCTCCTCTTTGAACACATTCTATTTTATACTTAGTTAAATGAGTATATAGTTTCTTATCTCCTTTTAAACTAAAAATACTACTATGACTTGGACGCTGAGAAACCCAAGGAGATATATAATTCAATGAAGTTAGTTCTAGCTTAGCAATTAGAGCTAATTGTTTTTTTTTATGCATTAATTTATGGAAGTCTTGTCTTATTAATTCCTTGAGAGCAAAATTCAAACTTGCAGTTGACAAAATATTGAAGTGTCCATTGAAAATTTGATTAAACAAAGTAGTTGATTCTATTTGAGAAATTTTTAAATACTCTTCAGATACAATTAAAACACCATTGCCAAAACCTGCTAAAAGCCATTTATATCCACTAGTCGCAATGACATCAAAGGGGGATTTTTTAAAATCAAAAGTGTGAGCTCCCAAAAACTGAGTACCGTCACCAATGATTATCAAATGAGGATACTTAACTTTAAGTTGTTTTAAAAATTTCAAATCAATCAATAAGCCAGTAGTATACTGAACAACACTCAATGCTAAAACATCAATTTTATTAGAGGCTAACATAAACTCAATGACATCTTCAATATTATGATCTTGTTTTGCTAAAAGAATATCAAAATCATATTCCTTAAAAGCATCTAAAAGCGAGGGATAATCGTCCTCTAAAAGCAAAATTTTTAAGTTTTTTGGTAGAAATGATATCGCTTGGCGAACTCCAAAAGAAAAATTTGGCACTACAAAACTTAGTTTTTTATCTGAACCGAAAAATTGTCCCAAAAGCTGATGGGTTTCCTCAAGATTTTCATCTGCTTTTAACTTGTATTTTCCACCATTAGAAACATGTTCTTGATCTTGCCCCCTCCTAAAAGCAGCTAATTTTTCTGACATAAGACCAACATAGGCAGTATTTAGATATGTAGAGTTTGTTAATAAAGGGAAGGAATCAAAATTCATTGGTCAAGAAGAAAGTGTATTTTTGTGCCAAATTTAATCTTTTCAATAGATGAATGAATCACATTCTTCAAAAGAAATCACTTTGATTGCTGCAGCATCAGAAAATAATGCACTTGGTAAAGACAATCAACTAATCTGGCATATTTCTGAAGATCTCAAACGGTTTAAAAATTTAACTCAAGGACATGCAATTATAATGGGCAGAAAAACCTTCGAGTCAATGCCTAAAGCTTTACCTAAACGTAAGAATATTATTTTAACTAGGAACAAAAACTACAAAGCAATTGACGCTTGGGTAGCTAATTCACTTGAAGAAGCTCTTGAGCTAACAGGCGAAGACTCTCAGCCTTTTGTTATTGGTGGTGGTGAAATATACAAGCTCTTCATAAAAAGGGCTAATAAAATTGAACTCACTCGAGTTCATCATTCATTTGAAGCTGATGCTTTTTTTCCAGAAATAGACACAAGAGAATGGAAGTTAATATTTGAAGAAAAAAAACTATCTACAATTGAGCAGCCTTATAAATATTCATATTTAACATATAAAAGATAATATTAATGAAAGCTTTTGTATTTCCTGGACAAGGAGCTCAATTTCCTGGAATGGGAAAAGATCTTTACGAGTCTCAAACTATTGCCAAAAAGCGCTTTGATCAGGCTAATGAAATATTAGGGTTCAATATCACTGAAATTATGTTTGGTGATGATTCAGAAGCTTTGAAAGAAACACAAGTAACCCAGCCTGCGATTTTTTTACACTCTACTATTTTAAGTGAGACCATGGGAAGTCGATTTCGTCCAAAAATGGTTGCTGGCCATTCTTTAGGTGAATTTTCAGCACTGGTTGCTAGTGGTGCTCTTGCTTTTGAAGACGGACTTCTTCTCGTTCATAAACGCGCTTTAGCAATGAAGGCCGCTTGCGATAAAAGCCCTGGGGCTATGGCTGCTATTTTAGGATTAGAAGATTTTCAAGTAACATCTATTTGTGAAGCTACACACGGAACTGTAATTGCAGCAAATTTCAATTGTCCAGGTCAGATAGTTATTTCTGGACAACAAAAAGCGGTAGAAAATGCTTGTAAGGCTTTATCTGAGGCTGGTGCAAAAAGAACACTAATCCTTCCTGTTGGAGGTGCCTTCCACTCACCCCTAATGGAACCCGCAAAAAAAGAGTTAGCAAAGGCAATTGAAAATACCGGTTTTAAAAGTCCAAGCTGTCCTGTTTATCAGAATGTTACTTCTAAAGAAACTTTAGATGTTGATCTTTTAAAAATGAATTTAGTTGACCAACTGACAGCTCCTGTCCGATGGAACCAAAGTATAATAAAGATGATAGCTGACGGAGCGACGAGCTTTACTGAAGTTGGACCGGGAAAAGTACTTCAAGGTTTGATCAAAAAAATCAATCGAAATACAGAGATCTTCTCCGGAACTCTTTAACGTTCTTATTTACTCAAAAACTCTAGTAGTTTTTCTGCTATAAAATCAATTTGATCCAATTTAAGTTCAGAATGCATAGGCAGTGAAATAACCTCTTTCACCAATTGATTAGTCACTTTGAAATTCTCTTCAATTACATCAGGATCTTTATAGGCCTTTTGAGCATGCAAAGGTACTGGATAATATACTCCACATGGAATTTCATTTACATTAAGATGTTGAACTAAAGCGTCTCGATCCTTATCAATAATACGCAATGTATATTGATGAAAAACATGTGAATTACAGCTTGCGTCTCGATGGGGAGTTATAATGTTTGGATGATTATAAAATAAAGCTGAATAACGAACTGCAGACTCTTTTCTTCGTTCATTATAAAAGTCTAAATATTTCAACTTAACTTTTAATACCGCTGCTTGAATTGAGTCTAATCTTGAATTAACCCCAACTACGTCATGATAATAGCGTTTGTACATACCATGATTTACGATACCGCGTATACTATGCGCAAGCTCATCATCATTAGTAAAAATAGCACCTCCATCTCCAAAAGCTCCTAAATTTTTTGAAGGGAAAAAAGAGGTTGCAGAGATATGACCTAAAGACCCCGTTTTTGAACAACTCCCATCAGAGTGAGTATAGGTTGCTCCAATTCCTTGAGCATTATCTTCTACAACAAATAAATTATACTTCTTTGCTAAAGTCAAGATAGTATCCATTGAAGCACATTGTCCAAATAAATGAACAGGTATTATTACTTTAGTTTTTGAAGTAATAGCCTTTTCTATAGCTACTGGATCTATATTAAATGTTTTAGAATCTACATCTACCAAAACAGGCTTAAGTCTTAAAAGTGAAATCACTTCAACTGTAGCTGCAAAGGTGAAATCAGCAGTGATAACTTCATCTCCTGGCTGCAAGTTGAGACTCATTAAGGCGACTTGAAGAGCATCGGTTCCATTGCCACAAGGTATGACATGTTTTACTCCTAAATAATTTTCTAAATCAGACTGAAAGGTTTTGACCATTGGTCCATTAACGAATGATGTGTCATCCATTACCTCCTGCATTGCCTGATCTACTTCGCTTTTAATAAATTCTAGTTGCCCCTTCAGATCAACCATTTGAATTTTTTTCATCTAATATGTTTGGGTTATAACAAAGTTAAGAATGGTATTTTAAACTAACGAATAAAACCGCTTTGGAATTTTAATAATAGTATTACCTTTTAATGAAGCAGGTTTATTTGGAGCATACCATTTCCTTTTTGTGTTTAGTTTTTTTCTTGCTATTTCAAAAAACTCATCACCTGCTTGGGGGAATTCTTTTTGTAATGCACCATATAATTGCAATCGTCTGTCTATATGACCTTTCCAGCCAGACTTAAATACATCCTCATTTTTTTTCTTTTCTAAAACAGTAGTTAAATCAATAAGTCCAAAATGAAATAGAAATAATTGAGGATCAATCAAATAGTTTTTCCCCTTAACTCTATGAAATCCAGAGCCCCATGTGATCGGCTTAAAAGCTATCACTGGTTTAGTATAACGGTCCGAAACTTGAGCAAAGGAACGTTGAGATAAAAAAGGTTTATCCAAATCAATACTATTTTCTAATTCAGGGTGTTGACCAACATCGACTCCCAAGGCAGAAAGGGAATCAGTCTTAAAATCTTTTAATAAATAATCACTCAAAGAAAAATCAGATTTAGGGTCCAAAATCAAAAATTCATCGATATCCATCGCTAAAACAACTTTATGGTTTTCAAACAAAGTTTTAGCAAAGCTTGAAATCATACGCGCACGAAAACGATCGCCCTGAGCTCGTTTTAGTTTTTTGTGAGGTATTTGACTACAATTTATTTTTTTGGCTTGTTGAGGTAAAGTCTGATCCAAACCATCCACAAATAAATACAGGTTTTTATATCCAAATTGGGAACCATAATAAGAAATCCATTTGTCAGCAAAAAAAGTGTCATTGCGAACCATAGAAATTACTGCGATTTGACCTTTACTACTCATTCGTAATATTTAAAATAAACTCCATTTGATTAATGACTTTTTTCTGATCACTGCTATTGGCTTGATCTAAACTTTGGACACATAAAAAAAGATTAGATAAATTTTCTTTACACAAATTAAACTTTTTATCTACATAATTTTTTCCACGATTGTGAGGCTGCATATATACCGCTTGGCTTGAAGCAAAATTAGTATTACCACTTTTTATTTCTAAATGATTAGCTAAGGAAACTGTATTAAACTGATGATAATTACGAAAACGATGAGAAATATTATTTTTTAGTATTTCAGGATTGGAATTAAAAAAAGTTTCTAATTGAATTTTATCCATAGCTAAAGGTGTGTGTCCAGATTTAAAATACCTAAATTTAAATCTAAGTAATGCTGCAGCTGTCCATTGGTTTACTTGAAATGATGCAGGTAATTCGATATTGTTTTTTGTTTTTATAATTCCTAGAAAAAAATGTTTTATGGAATCAAAAATCAAACGTTCATATGGAGGAAAAAACCATTTTCCTCTTAAAACAGGTCGATTATTTCTAAACCAATCATTTGGATTAACTGGACGAATCAAAAAAATATCATCATTAAAATAGACAAAATTCCTAGACAGACCCTTAATTCGCCAAAGCATATTACTTATACATATACTATTAAATGTAGGTAAAAAAGATTCGTAGCCCTCAAAAATTTCAGTATGATCTACAATTCGAATATCCTTTAATCTTTCTGGGAAAAAGGATTTAACTGCATTTTTAAAGTCAGGGACTTGTTTGTCTGTAACAATAAATATATTTCGAACAAAAGGTGCAAATTTTAAAATAGATAATACACAATACTTTACTTCATTCAAAGAATGAAATCGGGTTTCATCTGCGCCAGGTAAATTTTCTGACTCGCTTTTGCTTAAAAAATTTAATCGTTTTTTTTGATGAATGGGATCTTCCCCGTCCACCCAAGCTATAACAACATCAATAGAATTTTTTGTAAGTGTTTTCAAGTATTTTATTTGAAAAACTCAAAGATAATCATTTGAAGCTGAGCTATAAAAATATCAAAAATAATTTATCAATGTCATTTGGGAAAATAGTAATTGTATATTTGATATTAATTTTTATCTAAATTTCATGCGCTTTTTAGTCACTTTACTTTTTGTCTTATCACTGAATCAAAACTTCTGTCAAGATAATGCTCCTAATATTATTCTTATGATTGGAGACGGAATGGGTCTTACCCAAATCAGTTCGGGCATATATGCTAATAATAATACTACAGCTCTTAAATCGTTTGAATACATAGGATTATCCAAAACATATGCCTTTGACAGATTGGTCACAGATTCTGCTGCAAGTGGAACTGCTATGGCTTCAGGAGTTAAAACACTTAATGGTGTAATAGGTATAGATTCAAAAAATAACTTACAACAAAGTATTTTAGAAATTTGCGAACAAAGAGGGTATAATTCAGCTCTTATTGCAACTTCAAGTATCGTTCACGCTACACCAGCATCTTTTTATGCAAATGTTCCTTCTAGAAGACAATATCAAGATATTGCTCTTCAATTAAGCGAGCACGATGTTGATCTTTTTATTGGGGGTGGGAAAAAACATTTTAATAAGCGTGACGATAAAAGAAATTTATTAGAAGAAATGGATCAGTATCAATTCGTTAATAGCCTTTCAGAGATCGAAAATAGTACCTCAAGTAAAATTGGTTTTTTTACTTATAAAGATGAACCACCCAGTAAATTAGAAGGCAGAAAACCAGCTTTAGATGACATTGCCAAGTCAAGCCTTAAAAAAATGGAATCCTTAAACAAACCTTTTTTTATGATGATTGAAGGTTCTCAAATCGATTGGGGTGGACATTCAAACGATCTGGATATGGTGATATCTGAATTCAAGGAATTTGACTCTACTATTAAGCATGTTTTAGATTTTGCTAAAGCCGATGGGAATACCCTAGTTATAGTTACTGCGGATCACGAAACAGGTGGTTTAACCCTTTCTGGTGGCAGCATAAAAAGGGGAATCGTCAAAGGGACTTTCAGCACAAAAGGCCATTCAGCTGCCTTAGTTCCTGTATTTAGTTACGGTCCAAATTCTGAACTTTTTAAAGGTATTTATGAAAACACAGCTATCTTTGATATGATGTTAAAATCACTAGATTGAATTACTTGGTTCTAGCTTGATCTACGATTGATTTTTTAAATTTACCGTCATCTTCTAATACATCATAAAATAATTCCATGAAAGTAAACATGTTTTCATATTCTTTTGGATCTGAAAAATCAGCCTCAAAAGAAGCTACCATATTCGTTATATCAGATTTTTGATCTATTAACTGTTTTCGAACTTCATCAAAATATTTCTGCTCACGCTTAAGACCTCTATATTTTCTATCCTGTACAGATTTTATACCTAGTGTTTCATTGACAGTTGCATAACTTGGGTTAACCCATCCTGTCATATCAAAATCATATGGAAGAGGAATGATCTGTTTATCCATATACATGAGTTTTGAATTGTGTTGATATGCTGTAGAAAAATCCGTATTCCCCAGTAGATATTGAAAAAATGCAATATGAACAGAGGTTAAATGTTGCATAGCCATCGGATGAACATAACGCTCAAAAGGTCTTGCCTCAAAACGTTGTGCGAGACGCTTATTGTCTTCAATAAAAAACCCGGTGAGTTGAAATTCTTTTACTTTTTTCTTTCCCTTAGCTTCCTTAAAATCAATATTAACTCTTCTGGTCTTAAAATGATAAGGAGAAATTTTTTCGTAAATTTTATAAGCAATAAACTCTTGTAAAACATTATCATTACTTGCTTTTTCTAGCTTACAAGGCATGACTAGTTTCATAGATTTATTTCCATCGAAAAGAGTCCCTTTATACTGGGCCTTTTTGATTTTCATTTTCACAGGAGGAAAATAACATGTGCTACGTCTAAAATTTCCACGTGCTCTTAAATCAACCTCTATAGCTAACCATTTTTCTTCATGAAGATATTGCAATGAAGTATGTATGAATGTTGAATCATCTGTTTTACGGTCCAAGTCCTTATTTGAATAACCAAGTTTAATTTCTAATGGAGTTTGATCAGAAAAAAGTAAATCTGATTTTAAGTCTTTCTGCGCATGTACAAATGCACTTAATAACAAAATGATGATCAAAATGTTTTGCTTATTCATAATTTAGTTGATAGATTTGTTCAAATATAATAAAACATTTTATATGTCTAGGTATCTCATCATAATTAACTATCGAACTCTAATCACTTTGTTCTTTTCAATACTTATGCCCCTTGTAGCTTATAAATTTAGGGTAGTCTATAATATTGATTTGACATTGTTAAGCATCGCAATAATTTTTCCTTTGGTTTTTACAATTAGAGGCGCTTTTAGAAGAAGAGAAAAAGCATTAGAACATTTAAGCAGTTTTAGAGCAAGTATTAAAACTGTTATAAATATTTTTAAATCTAGTCCTAAAATTCTAGATGAAGACAAAAAAGAGGCTGAAAAACACCTCTCATTGGTGAACGAATATTTGTTTAAACATTTAAGTACTCCAGATGAAAATCCTAAGGAATACGATGAAAAAATTGAGGATTTTTATAATTTTTTATCCAAAAAATCAGAACTTATAGGTAACGGAAATAGAGAAAAAGCCTTGCGTTTTTTCAGAGATACAATTGCAAGTTCCGATAATTTAATTGCTATTCACTCCCACAGAACACCCGTAAGTTTAAAAGCATATTGTTTAATTTTTATCTATATTTTTCCTGCTGTCTATACACCGACAATTATTAATAAAATAGGGTTAGATGGACCAAGCTGGATTACTTTTTTTATTGTGATTTTGAGTGAATTTATATTAATATCCCTCTACAATATTCAAGATCAAATGGAATATCCTTTTGATGACGAAGGCTTAGATGACATAAAGTTTAAATTATTTCAGACCTATCGTAAATAATTTAAAAAGGTATTATCAAAATCGTATCTTAGTGTAAATTAACATTATGCTGCGCCAAAAGCTCCTCTTACCTATTTTTTTTCTTCTTTTTATTTTTAGATGTAGCACAATTCCTGAAATTGATACGGTTATCCAAAATGGCTTGATTTATGATGGAAGCGGTACTAAACCTTTTTTAGGCACTATTGCTCTCCAAGAGGAACGAATTATCTATGTAGGGCCACCTAAGTCATTTGAAGCTAAACACCTAATTGACGCAAAAAATAAAGTTGTTTCTCCTGGGTTTATTAATATGTTGAGCTGGGGATACAATTCGCTTTTAAAAGATGGAAGATCATTAAGTGACCTTAAGCAAGGAGTAACTTTAGAGGTTTTTGGAGAAGGAACCTCGGCAGGTCCCAAAAGTCATCCTGACAGTACTGACTATGTCTCTTTTGGAATGGCAATGGAAAAACTTAAAAACAATAAAATATCAACAAATATTGCTTCTTTCTTGGGGGCCACAACTGTAAGAATTCAACATATTGGATACACTAATAGAATAGCAACAAATAAGGAAATGTTAGACATGCAACAAAGTGTAAAGTCTGCTATGTTAGAGGGTGCTATGGGAATTGGTTCTTCTTTAATTTATGCCCCTGGAGATTATGCTAATACAGAAGAATTAATTGCATTAAGTAAGGTAGCATCAGATTATGGTGGGATGTATATTTCTCATATACGCAATGAAGACGCACGTGTATTAGAAGCCCTTGAAGAACTTTTCGAAATTGCTAAAGGAGCTAATATTGCCGCTGAAATATACCACCTTAAAGCATCTAGAAGACCTAATTGGCATCTTTTAGATACAATTATTAAGCGGGTTGAAGGTGCTCAAAGAGAAGGACTCAAAATCACAGCTGACATTTACACTTACCCTGCTAGCTCTACAGGTTTAACGGGGGTGATTCCTACTTGGATTCAAGAGGGAGGACACCAAGAATGGATGAAACGAATGCGCGAACCTCAAGCCCGAAGACGCCTACTAAAAGAAATTAAAGAAGAATTAAATCAGCAACCTCCTGAAGGAATCTTAATGGTTGGATTTAAAACACCTTTAATGACTGAGAAATACCAAGGGAAGACTATTGCGGAGGCTGCAAAAATGAGAAATCAAAAGCCTGAAGAAGCTATTGTAGATTTAATACTTGAAGATGATAGTCGTATTCAATGTATTTACTTTAGCATGAGTGAAGAAAATATTAATAAAAAAATTAAACTTCCTTGGGTGTCATTTTGTTCTGATGCAGGATCCTTTTCAGATCCAGAAGAAAGTTTCAGAACACACCCCAGAGCCTACGGAAGCTTCATTAGGGTTTTAGGAAAATATACTCGAGACGAAAAACTAATAAGTTTAGAAGAAGCAATTCACAAGCTAAGTGGATTACCAGCACATAATTTAGGATTAAAAGATCGTGGTCTAATTAAACAGAATTATTATGGAGATATTGTTGTTTTTGATCCTAAAACAGTGAAAGATATAGCAACATTTGAAAACCCACTTCAATATGCCCAGGGTGTTGAGCATGTATGGGTTAACGGAATACAAGTTCTCAATAATGGAAATCACACAAAACAATTCCCAGGAAAATATATTACTGGTCCGGGATATTCAAAACCAAAATAAAATGAAAATAATCACTCTTTTAAGCATATCAATGGTCTTATTTGGTTGTAATTCGATTCAATCGGAAGATAATCTCAATGTTATTATTGAGTCTTTTGAAAGTTATAAAAAAGACTCTGAAAAAACATTTCCTCTAGGAGATTATCGTGAATCTCGTTTTGAAAATTATGCTCACTTTTGTGATTCTCTAAAAACGGTTTTAGAAAAAATTGATCGAAATAAACTTAATGAGGACGCCAAAATTTCATACACCTTACTTAATTTTTCTTTAAATGAAATAGCAATTAAATTTAAATTTAAAACCCATTGGAACCCCATTCTTTCTGATGCAGGATTTCACTCTAGTCTCACTTATAAAGTTCGTCCCATTGTTAACAAGAAAGCAGCATTAGAATATTTGAAAACACTCAAGGCAATTCCTAATTATATTGAAAAACAATCAATATTAATTAAAAAAGGATTAGATGCAGGAATGGGTCAACCCTTAGTCATTTTTAAAGGATATGAATCTACATACGAGCAACATATAACTGAAACGGCTGAAGAAAATTTTTATTATTCTCCTTTTTTAAAACTTCCCAACCCTATTAGCTCTTTTGAAAAAGATTCTCTACGTAAAGCAGCTAAAGAAGTGATTATGGCTAATGTAGTTCCGTCATTTAAAGCTGTAAAAATATTTTTTGAAAAAACCTATTATCCACAAACTAGAACAAAACTTGGTGTGTCTGAAACACCTAATGGTGAGGCTTATTATCAAAGTCGGATTGATTATTACACTACTCTAAAAATGACTCCTCAACAAATTCATGATATTGGAATTGAGGAAGTTATTCGTATTAAGAAAAAGATGGTAAATATTTTAGAAGAAGTCAAATTTAAAGGGTCAATCCAGGACTTTATAGAGTTTTTAAGAACAGACCCTCAGTTTTACCCTAAAACATCTGAAGAATTATTAATGTTTGCTAGAAGTATTGCCAAAAAATTAGATGAACAATTACCTCGTTTTTTCAAAACTCTTCCTAGAAAACCTTACGGTGTAGCACCTGTTCCCTCCTCTATCGCTCCTAAATATACTGCCGGAAGATATATAGGAACCTCAAAAGAAAGTACAGACCCAGGTTATTATTGGGTTAATACCTATGATCTTCCAAGTAGACCTCTTTATTCAATCCCTTCTTTAACAGCTCATGAAGCGGTACCAGGTCACCACTTACAGGGGGCTTTAAATAACGAGCTTCCTGAAAATATTCCACAGTTTCGGAAAAACTTATACTTGTCGGCTTACGGAGAAGGATGGGGGCTTTATTGTGAATACCTAGCTAATGAAATGGATATATATTCAACTCCCTATGAACATTTTGGCAAACTTACATATGAAATGTGGCGAGCTTGTCGTTTAGTTGTTGATACTGGAATTCATTCTTTTGGATGGACGCGTGAAGAGTCAGTTGAGTTCATGGCTAAAAACACGGCTCTTTCCTTACATGAAATAAATACTGAAGTTGACAGGTATATTTCTTGGCCAGGACAAGCTTTAGCATATAAAATTGGTGAAATAAAAATTCGTGAACTAAGAAAAAAAGCTGAAAAAGTTTTGGGAGAAAATTTTGATATTCGAGATTTTCACGAAGTCATTTTGGAAAAAGGCACAGTAACCCTTCCACTTTTAGAGGAAAGAATTTTAAATTACATTGAAAAATTAAAAACATAAACCTTCAAATGGAGGAAAAAAAAGTAGATATATTTAGAAAAAATGGGCCAAATTGCAATAAATGGAAATGTAAATCTTACTTATAAACAGGGTAATAAAATTCTTCACAGTACGGATTTTACTATGTATAGATTTGGAAAATGAGATAAAATAACTTTTTGCGACGGATTACATAAGATTTAAAAAAACCTTTAAAAAATAATTCTATTGAAGTTTTTTAAAGGTTTTTTTAATTTAGTGCGGGTGAAGGGACTCGAACCCCCAAGCCGTAAAGCACTAGATCCTAAATCTAGCGTGTCTACCAATTTCACCACACCCGCTTTTAAGGATGACAAATATAAATAAGTTTTCCAATAAAATTTCCTCTTCTAAAAAAAATACATTTGTTAACTTTGTATTTAAATTAGAACACACATAAATATGGAATTGACAACAGATCAAAAACGATTTTTAGATGAATGGATCTCTTTTTTAAAAATTCCATCCGTAAGCGCAGATAATGCTTATAAAAAAGATGTCGAAATTGCTGCTCAATGGGTTAAAGATGCCCTTAAAAATGCAGGTTGTCCTCAAACAGAAATTATAAAAACTTCTGGACATCCTATAGTTTATGGGGAGTGTCTTGTCGATTCAAACTATCCAACAGTTTTAGTTTATGGGCACTATGATGTTCAACCTCCTGACCCAATTGATCTTTGGGAAAGTCCACCCTTTGAACCTGTTATAAAGACCACCTCGCTTCATCCTCAAGGTGCTGTATTTGCTCGTGGAGCATGTGATGATAAAGGACAAGTTTTTATGCACATCAAAGCTTTGGAAGTAATGTTAAGTCAAGGGCCTTTGAAGTGCAATATTAAGTTCATGATTGAGGGCGAGGAAGAGGTCGGAAGTGATAATTTAGAAGATTTTGTAAAAGCAAATAAAGAAAAATTAAAATGCGATATTATTCTAATTTCAGATACTGGAATGATTTCACAAAAACAACCTTCAATTTCAACTGGATTGAGGGGCCTAAGCTACATGGAGGTAACTATCACAGGACCCAATCGAGATTTACATTCGGGTTTATATGGTGGATCGGTTGCTAATCCAATAAACGTATTGTGTGAAATGATTTCTAAATTACATGATGAAAATCAAAGAGTTACCATTCCTGGATTTTATGATCGTGTGGAAGAACTTTCTCAAGAAGAACGTTTAGAAATGGCAAAAGCACCTTTTGACCTAAATGATTTTAAATCCTCAATTGGAATTACTGATATAAGAGGTGAATCGGGATATAATAATGAAGAACGCCGAACAATCAGACCAACCCTAGATGTCAATGGAATTTGGGGTGGATACACTGGAGAAGGAGCCAAAACAGTTATTGCTAGTAAAGCACAAGCAAAAATATCTATGCGATTGGTTCCTGATCAGGAATGGAATGAAATTAGTGAATTATTTACTGAACATTTCAAATCACTAGCTCCAAAAGGTGTTACTGTAGATGTAATAAAACATCATGGGGGCTATGCTTATGTAACTCCCACGGAAACGATCGGTTATAAGGCTGCTCATTATGCTTATCTTGATACTTTTGGTATAGCTCCAATTCCCAGCCGAGGCGGAGGAAGTATTCCCATTGTACCCATGTTTGAAAAAGAACTTGGTGTAAAATCAATTTTAATGGGATTTGGCCTAGACAGTGATGCTATTCACTCACCAAACGAACATTTCGGACTTTTTAACTTCTTTAAGGGTATAGAAACCATACCCAGGTTTTATGAACATTATATTAGTTTATTTAAGAAAAAAACAACTGAATTTAACTAAAAAATTAAATAATCCAGTTATTGGAAAATATTAGATTACTTAAGAATCTATCAGGCACAAAAGCACTTAGAAACGTTGCTATTAATGCAACGTATAATACTCTGACCGTTCTTTTATGTCTTGTCATATTACCACTTCTAGCATAGTTAATAATATAAGGAGCTCTCAACAACGTTAATAGAGTAAATAAGTTTAATAGTCCAAGATGATTAAACTATTTTGGTCCAACAACAGATGGTAGAAAGACGATTAATAATCCCTTAATAAACATAAGCAACATCCATAACTTTACTAAACTTCTATATTTAGAATCTTCTTTTTTTAGATAAAAGAAGATATGCCCCAATAGGAATTAAAGGCAATGCAGTTATAATATGTAAAAAGAGAATAATATCCTTCATCATTGAACGGAGATTTGATGTAAATACTAAACATCTATTACCTTCCTATATCCTGAAAAGATCAGCTGCAAGACCATCCGTTAAAAATTTAGCTTTTTGTGAAATTTTTAGATAATCTCCATCCCAATAAAAATTTCTAGACTTAAGGTTTTTGTCAACCTGAGCTTCCAAATATTCAGCATATGGTTTCCCAAATTTTATTTTTACGTAACTTAAAGAAAGTCCTTCTATTTTCCTCAATCCTGTCATAATGTATTCATTGTAGAGATCTTTAGAGCTCAATTTTTCTTTTTCAAAATTTAGCTCACCTGAAGATATTGACTTAACATAAAGTTGATTATTAGAAATATTCCAACTCCTTAGAACATCTCCATCATAACTATGGGCAGAAGGCCCAATACCTATGTAAGATTTTCCATTCCAATAATTTTGATTGTTTATTGAAAAAAAACCTGGCTTTCCAAAATTTGAAAATTCATAATTGACAAAACCTAAAGTATTCATTTTTAATACTAAAAGATCATACTGTTCCTTAACTTCTTCATCTGAAATAAGCTCAATTTTCTTATTTTTTATCTGGTCGTACAAAACTGTTTTTTTTTCTACCGTCAATGCATAAGCCGAAATATGGGGTGGATTAAACTTTAAGGCTCTTTGTATGTTTTTTTCCCATGAAGTAATGTTAGAATTAGGCATTCCATAAATCAAATCAATTGAGAAATTTTGAAATTGATTTGTTACATTTTCTAAAGCTTCAATAGCTTGATCTGAATTATGAGCACGATTCATCAACTTTAAATCTTCATCAAAAAAAGATTGAGTGCCTAGGCTTAAACGATTAATACCTGCCTGTTTTAATTCAATTAAATAATTCTTTGTGACATCATCTGGATTAACTTCTAAAGTAATCTCAACTGTATTTAAGACTGAAAACTGATTTTTAATTTTCTTTAAAAGAGAATCTATTTTTTCAGGAGAAATTAATGAAGGTGAGCCACCTCCAAAATAAATACTTTCTAATGGAGATTTCACTTCATCCGATCGAAGCTGAAGCTCTTTTATCATAGCATCCCATATAAGATCTTTACTTTTTATTGCTGTTGAAAAATGGAAATTACAATAATGACATGCTTGTTTACAAAAAGGGAAATGAAAATATAAATTAGACATTGACTAGACTAAGGTTTTTGTGATTTAACCTTTTTAGGATTTTGATTTATATAAGCACTCCAACCAGTATATGATTTTCCTTTGGCTATACTTCCTTGGTTATAGTAATGACAAACTGCTGCAGCTAACCCATCCGTTGCATCTAAGTTTTTTGGGAGTTTTTTAATTTTAAGAAGCTGTTGGAGCATTTTGGCTACCTGTTCTTTAGATGCATTTCCATTTCCCGTAACAGCCATTTTAATTTTCTTAGGTGAATATTCAGTAATAGCAATTTCTCTAGACAAACCGGCTGCCATAGCAACACCCTGAGCTCTTCCTAGCTTTAACATAGATTGGACATTTTTCCCAAAAAAGGGTGCTTCAATAGCAATCTCATCTGGATGAAACTCCTCAATGAGGTCAATAGTTCGTTTAAAAATATAATGAAGTTTTAAAAAATGATTTTCATATTTTTTCAAATGTAATTCATGCATTTGAATAAATTCCATTGAATTTTTTGTGGTTTTAATCAATCCGAAGCCCATTATAGTAGTTCCTGGATCTATCCCTAGAATAATTTTATTTTCCTGCATTAGTAATCTTGCTGTGCAGAAATCTTTAAAGGTAATTTGAAAGAAGTAGCAACATATGAACCCACATTGGTCTTTATTGCTGGGTTTGCCTGAGGCAATTGATTAATAGCATCAATTAAACTGTTTTCCAGATCAGGCATCGCATCTTTAATTTTTTTACTTGCCTCTAGATTCTCTAGGGCAAAGAAGCCCTCTTTATCGATTTTAATAATCATTAATATTTCCTCTTCAAAATTTGTGTTAGATTCAATGTTATATTGATCTAAATAATTGGTGATAGAATTAGAAATCATCGATTCAAAACAACTTTGATGTTCATCACCTTCGAGTCCTTCACAAATATCGAAAGTGGGTACTTGATCTTTTTCAGACCAGGACGATGAAGCATTTATTTCTTTTTTTGATACATCTGTGGATTGAAAAAGATGACAACCATAAAGAATGAATAAAAGCGCTATTAAAATGGAGTTACGAAACAATTTGAAATGAAAATTCATTTTTTTAATTTTATGAAATTAAAATTACAATTTTTTATTCATTTGTTCTTCACTATTAAGAGAGTGGTCTTAAAAATTTATATTTTTATATATGGATCTTTTATTCATTTGTATCGCAGGAGCTTTTATCCTACTTGGAGTTGCTGGAAGCTTTTTGCCTATAATACCAGGACCATTAACCTCTTGGTTAGGACTGCTAATACTCGATTTTGCTCCTTCTGTTTTTATTGAAACTAGCTTTTTGATGATTACTTTATTTATAGCAATATTTGTTTTCTTTATAGAAAATATTGTATCTGTTTTTGGCGCTAAAATATCTGGAGGAGGAAAAGGTAGTATTATCGGAAGTGCAGTTGGATTAATTTTAGGTTTGGTTTTTTTAGGCCCTTTTGGAATTATAATAGGTCCTTTTTTTGGTGCTTTTTTTGGAGAAATTTATTCAAATAAAGATAATAAAACCGGAGCCTTTAAAGCTGCATTAGGAGTTCTATTCGGTTTTCTTACAGGTGTTTTGCTTAAGCTAATAGTTGGATTAATCTTTGCCTATTATTTCATCAATATTATTTGGAAATATAAAGAGCTCATATTTTAAAACATAAAAGAATTAATTTATTTTTAAAGTTTATGAACTTTAAAAATGATATTTCATAAAGGAAATATTGCATTCTCTTACTTTAACACTATTCTGTTTTCCAATAAAGATCACTATTTTTGTATCTTTAAATATTAGTTATGGAATTATTTTTTATCACATTTATACTCTTGTTTTTTGCTTTTGCTGGAATTGCAATTAAAATATGGGCTAAAAAAGACGGAGAGTTTGCAGGGACCTGCGCAAGTCAGAGCCCTTTTCTCAACAAGGATAACCAACCATGTGGCCTCTGTGGAAAAAGACCTTCTGAAGCTGATTGTGAAAATAAAACTCTTTTAAATAACTGATTTATTTCATCCAAAAAATGAAATTTCAAGACGAAAAAAATATCATTCACAGAGCAAAAGCAAATGACCAATCTGCTTACAATATTCTTTTTAATTTACATTGGGATAAGGTTTACTCGGTCTTATGCCTTAGAACTTCAAATCCAAAAGTAGCAGAGGAATTAGCTATAGAGTCCTTTTCAAAAGCATTTGATCGTCTTGAAAGTTTTAACGAAAAACTACCTTTTGTTTCTTGGATATTAACCATCGCTAAAAACCACCATATTGATAGCTACAGAAAATCAAAACAGAAATTTGAAAACTTAAAGGAAATTGATCAAGGTGATTATTTTGAACCATATAGTTGTGATCCATCTCCAGAAGACTTAATGATAGCTAATCAAAATCTAGATCATATTTTAGCCAATATTAAAACATTAAAAAAGGAATATCGAAATATTATAAAACTTAGATATTTTGAGAATTTGTCATACAAAGAAATTGAAAATATTTTGAAAGAGCCCGCTATAACAATTAGGGTAAAACTTTTTAGAGCTAAAAAAATGCTTGCTAATCTTTTAGATCGTGAAACGAATTAATTTATCAAAATTAGGTCCTGGATTTCTTTTTGCAGGAGCAGCTATTGGAGTTTCTCACTTGGTTCAGTCAACACGAGCTGGTGCTGATTTCGGCTGGGGTCTGGTATGGGCATTACTTCTTGTTAATTTATTCAAATATCCTTTTTTTCAATATGGTCCCCGCTATGCGCAAGCTACAGGCAAAACTCTTTTGGATGGGTATTATAAATTAGGTAAAGGGTATTTATGGGCTTATTTTTTAATTAACCTCGTTACCATGTTTACAATTCAAAGTGCAGTAACAGTAGTTACTGCGGGATTGGCATCGAAATTATTTGGAATCACAGAAAGTATTGTTCTTTGGAGCATACTAATCACACTTATTTGTAGTACATTTTTATTGTTAGGGCGTTATCAATGGTTAGATAAAATGATTAAAGTCATTATAATTGTATTAGCAATTAGCTGTATTTTAGCAATGTGTATTGCTTTTTTCAAAAATGATCATCCTTTATCTTATGTGCAGGTTTTTCCTGATAAAACTGGATTATTTTTTTTAATTGCATTTTTAGGATGGATGCCTGCTCCTCTTGATGTATCAATTTGGCATTCCATTTGGACTTTGGAAAAAAACAAAACTCAATCTAAAAAATCAACAATTAAAGAAAGTTTATTTGATTTTAATGTGGGTTACATTACCACTGTCTTTTTAGCGCTATGTTTTCTGGGCCTTGGAGCATTAGTAATGTTTGATACAGGTACTAATTTTTCAAACCAAGGAGGAGCTTTTGCAGGACAATTAATCCAACTCTTTACTTCAAACTTAGGTGAAACAGCTTACGGAATTATCGGTATAGCTGCATTTACTGCAATGCTCAGCACAACTGTCACTACACTAGATGCTTCTCCCAGGTCAATGTCTAAAACAGTACAATTGCTTTTTAACAGGCAAAATAATTATTATATACATTGGATGGTTATTTTGGCTTTTGGTACTGGATGTATTTTTTTATTTTTACTATCTGAAATGGGTCAACTTGTTCAAATTGCAACAGTACTATCTTTTATAACTGCGCCCTTTTATGCTTTTTTAAACTATAAACTTGTAATAAGTAAAGAAATGCCTGAATCCCATCAGCCCAAAAAAGCACTTCGTGTTTTAAGTGTTCTAGGCCTCTTTTTTTTAACAGGATTTACTGCATTTTATATTTTGAGTCTCTAATCTTTAGTTTGTATCTTTGTGAAAATTATTTCGATGGAAGTACAAGCAAAAGAAGCTAAACATCAAAAAAAACCAGATTGGATTCGCGTAAAACTTCCAACTGGTAAGAAATACACAGAACTTAGAGGATTAGTAGAAAAATATAAATTAAATACTATTTGCACCTCAGGTAGCTGCCCAAATATGGGGGAATGTTGGGCTGAGGGTACAGCAACATTTATGATTTTAGGAAATATATGTACACGATCTTGTGGCTTTTGTGGTGTTCAAACAGGTCGTCCAGGATCAGTTGATTGGACTGAACCTGAAAAAGTTGCCAATTCTATTAAAATTATGAAAATTAAACATGCCGTAGTCACCTCTGTAGATCGAGATGACATAAAAGACATGGGCTCTATAATTTGGGCAGAAACTGTAAATGCTATCCGAAGAATCAGTCCTAATACCACTCTAGAAACTTTAATACCTGATTTTCAGGGTAATAAAAGAAATATAGATCGGATTATTGCTGTAGCTCCTGAGGTTATTTCTCACAATGTAGAAACGGTAAGACGATTAACCAGAAAAGTTCGTGTTCAAGCTAAATATGATACTAGCTTAGAGGTTCTTAAATACTTGAAACATCAAGGAATAAATCGAACTAAATCAGGCATTATGTTGGGTTTAGGGGAAGAAGAACAAGAAGTTCTGGAAACACTTCGTGATTTAAGAAAAGCATCAGTAGACGTTGTTACTATCGGACAATATCTTCAGCCTAGCAAAAAACACTTACCTGTGCAATCTTTTATTACTCCAGAAACTTTTAAAAAATACGAAACCTTTGCTCTTGATGCAGGCTTTAGACACGTTGAAAGTGGTCCATTAGTTCGTTCTTCTTATAAAGCGCATAAACATATTGCTTAATTAAGAAATCATCACTTTTTTGATGAGCTTATCGAAAATTGCTTGATCA
Organism: uncultured Flavobacteriaceae bacterium; assembly: GCA_913020075.1. Lineage (GTDB taxonomy): Bacteria > Bacteroidota > Bacteroidia > Flavobacteriales > Flavobacteriaceae > MS024-2A. Next base: position 2,697 of record CAJWAE010000005.1, on the reverse strand, counting down.
GAAGGATTTATAAATTCCATTTCAATAGGCAAATAATATAGATCTTCTCCTTCCCAAATTGGATTTAATCGAGTAAAATCTTTTTCGGTGGTTAATATAATTTTTTTCTTTTTTTGAATTTTAATTTTATTTAAATCTCTTTTGCTAAAGATGTGGTGATCAGGAAAAGACAAATGTAAAAAGCTAAATCCACTGTTAGCTAAAAAGGTTTTAAGTGGCTCAGGATTTGCTACCCCTGTGACCAATAAAAAAGATTCTTTTATTAAAGATAAAGACATTGAATTCTTTTCGCTAATAATATTAATACCGTAATTAATTCTAGTAAAGAAAACGCTCTGGTTTCTGCTTGCGTTAATACGATCTAAAAAAATATTTTGTTTTTCAATACTTAAACTATTAGGACACTTATTAATCAAAATAATATTTGCTCTTTTTTTTCCTGAAATAGGTTCACGCAAATTGCCTGAAGGCAATAAAGTGTCTGAAAAATAAGGTAAATTATAGGTGGTTGTAAGAATCATAATTTTAGATTTGATATATCTATGCTGCATAATATCGTCAAGTAAAATAATATCTGGAACCAAGTCCGAGTCAATAAAATTCTGAACTCCAAGACTTCTTTTTTCAGCTACAATCATTGAAATTTCTGGATGCTTTTTGAAAAGTTGAAAGGGTTCATCACCAATTTCATAAACTTTACTGGCATTTGAAACATGAACTAAACCAATAGTTTTACGTTTATACCCCCTGCTTAAAACTCCAATATGATACTCGTTTTTTAAAAGATTAATTAAATAATCAATCACTACTGTTTTACCTGTTCCCCCTGAACTGAGATTCCCTACTCCAATACTTGGGATTGAAATTAGATTACTTTTAAGAATTCCCGTATCAAATAAAAAATTTCTTAAAAGAATAACTCCACCATATAAAAAGGAAAATGGAAGCAATAAATTTCTTAAGGTTTTCATCGCCATGAAGATAAATATTATATTTGTTTTAATTCAATTGAATATGATCATTCAAAACCTTATTGACTTATTAGAAGATTGGGCTCCCTCAGCTTATGCGGAGGACTTTGACAATGTAGGACTACTTTTAGGAGATTCCAAAGAAGAATGCTCTGGAGTTATTGTTTCTCTAGATTGCACTGAGAATATTATAGAAGAAGCTATTAAAAATGAGTGCAATCTTGTGGTTTGCTTTCATCCTATCATTTTTTCTGGACTAAAAAAAATTAATGGTGAAAACTATGTAGAAAGGGTAGTGATTAAAGCAATAGAAAATAAAATTTCAGTTTTGGCATTACATACTAGATTAGACAATCATCCGACGGGAGTTAATTATACCTTGGAAAAGAAATTAGGATTAATCAAAAGTCGAGTTTTAATTCCTAAAGACAGTAGCCACAAAAAACCAAAAATAGGGATGGGAAGAATTGGCGAACTTACCTCGACAATGCAGGAAATAGACTTTTTAGATTTTGTCAAGAGTAAATTAAACACAGATCTAATTAGACATAGTAAACTTACAAGTAAAAAAATTAAAAAAATTGCTATTTTAGGTGGTTCAGGAAGTTTTGCAATTGAAAATGCTAAAGAACAAGGGGCAGATGCTTTTATCACCTCAGATTTAAAATACCATCAATTTTTTCAGTCTGAAAATAACTTTTTATTGGTCGATATTGGGCACTATGAAAGTGAACAATTTACCAAAAATCTGATATATGATTATCTTACAGAAAAATTGCCTAATTTTGCAATCATTTTGTCGAATATAAAAACAAATCCAGTTAACTACTTCTAGCTATGGCCAAAAAAAAGGAAACATCTATCGAAACTAAACTTAGAGCTCTCTATGACTTACAACTTATTGACTCTCGAATCGATGAAATACAAAATCTTAGGGGTGAACTTCCTTTAGAAGTTGAGGATTTAGATAATGAAATTGTTGGTTTAAACATAAAACTTGATAAGGTCAAGGTTGAAGTTGAAGAAATCGAAAATGGAATTTCAGATCAAAAACAAGTAATAGAAAATGCTAAGGAGCTTTTGAAAAAATATGAGGAAAAATTAAAAAATGTTCGAAATAACAGAGAATATAATTCAATTGTAAAAGAACAAGAATTTCAGGATCTAGAAAGTCAATTAGCAGAGAAAAAAATTATAGGGTTTAAGGGACGTATTCTTCAAAAGCAAGAATCGCTTAATATATTAATTGAAAAATTAAAAGAGCGTAATTCACATTTTAAAGCCAAAAAGAGTGAACTAAATGCTATTTTAAAAGATACTCAAAAAGAAGAAGATATTCTTCAAAAAAAATCAACTGATTTTGAAAAACAAATAGAAGAAAGACTTGTTAGTGCATACAAACGAATTCGTGGAAGTGTAAAAAATGGACTTGCCATTGTACCAATAGAGCGAGGTGCTTCTGGTGGTTCTTATTTCTCAATTCCACCACAAGTTCAAATGGAAATTGCTTCACGAAATAAAATCATCACCGATGAACATAGTGGACGTATTCTCGTCGATGCTGAATTAGCAAAAGAAGAAAAAGAAAAAATTAAAAAATTAATAGGCGGTTAAGTTTTACTCTCAAAAAACTATTACTCAATAAATGCGCCTTTGATTTACTTTAAGGGGTATTTCCTTTTTAGTACCCTCGACAAGAATCGAACTTGTATCTAAAGTTTAGGAA
>CAJWAE010000004.1 GCA_913020075.1 uncultured Flavobacteriaceae bacterium | reverse complement strand
TGACCCTCAACAGTTTTCAAGACTGCCGCATTCGACCACTCTGCCATTTCTCCTTAGCGGTCGTAAATATACATTCCTTTTTTAGATTAGAAAATATTTATTAGTCTCATTAATATCATAATATACTATGAGTTTTGTAATTTCACCTACTCATATGAATGATCTTTTTCAAATATTTCTCTTACTAACGGTAGGTTTTTTAGCAGGTGTAATTAACACATTAGCAGGAGGAGGATCTATTTTTACATTACCTGTTTTAATTTTTTTAGGATTACCACCGAACATTGCAAATGGAACAAATCGAATAGCCATAGTTGTTCAGTCTATGAGTGGAGCTTTGGGATATAAAAGCAAAGGTGTTTCTACCTTTCCCTTTAATATTTATTTAGGAATCAGTGCAAGTATAGGAGCTATTTTAGGAGCTCAAATTGCTATTGATCTTGATGGCCTATTATTTAATAAGATTTTAGCTATTGTTATGGTTGTTATAGGTTTATTAATTCTTATTAAATCTAAAAATTTAAATTTAAAACTGCCTGAACGTTTAACAGGTAAATATCTTATTTATAGTATAATTATATTTTTTTTTATTGGTATATACGGTGGTTTCATTAATGCAGGAGTAGGTATAGTTATTATGTTGTTTTTAAATCGTGTTAATCATTTAAGCCTAATAAAAACTAACGCTACGAAGGTAGTTATTGTTTTTATCTATTCAACAATTGCTTTAGTTCTCTTTGCCGTTAATGATTCTGTAAATTGGAAATTAGGAATTTTGATGGCAATTGGTACTAGTTTTGGTGCTTGGTGGGCAAGTCGATGGTCAGTAAAAAAAGGAGATAGAGTCATACGAATAGCCATGCTATTTACGATAGTAATTATGGCTTTTAAACTTTGGTTTTTTGAATAAATTAATAATTTTGATATCCTTCAATCGAAATTCCATAACCGGTTATACCAATCCTACGTTGTTGTTTTGAATTGCTAATTACTTTAAGTTTTTGAATGTTTAAATCATGTAAAATTTGAGCACCAATTCCAAAATCTTTAATATCCATTTTCATAGGAGGTGCTTTGTCTAATGTTCCTTGGCTTTGCATTTCTTCTAATGCTGAGATTCTTGCTAAAAGATTTTCTGAAGTTTGTTCCTGATTGATAAAAAGTATTGCTCCTTTATCAGCATTATTAATCAATTTAAATATAACATCTAATCCCTTATAAATTGAGCCCGTAAGCATACCTAAAATATCATTTGTTATTCTAGAAGAATGTATTCTTGTTAAAACAATATCATCAAGACTCAGATTTCCTTTTGTTAAAGCTAAATGAACATTTCCATTAGTAGTTTGTTCATAAGCACGCATTCGAAAGGTTCCGTATCTTGTTTTAATTTCGTTATCTGATTTTTTCACAATAAGACTATCATGTTGCATTCTATATGAAACCAAATCTTCAATTGAAACTATTTTTAGATTGAATTTATCCGCAACTTTCAAAAGTTCAGGAATACGTGCCATGGTTCCATCCTCGTTCATGATCTCGACAATTACACCTGCAGCATTTAAACCGGCTAATCTAGCAAAGTCAATTGCAGCTTCTGTATGACCAGTCCTTCGCAAAACACCCCCTGTTTTGGCAATTAATGGAAAAACATGACCAGGCCGTGATAAGTCATAGGGAGTTGTTTTTGGATCAACTAATGCTTTAATAGTCTTGGCTCTGTCAGAGGCTGAAATGCCTGTAGTTACTCCATTTCCTTTTAAATCAACTGAAACTGTAAATGCGGTTTCAAGTGGATCTGTATTATTAGATACCATTTTTGTTAAATGTAATTCTTGGCATCTTTCTTCAGATAGAGGTGAACATATTAACCCTCTTCCATTTGTAGCCATAAAATTTATTAACTCAGGGTTTACTTTATCAGCAGCAGCAATAAAATCACCTTCGTTTTCGCGATTTGCATCATCTACAACAATGATAACTTCACCATTTTTTATAGATTCAATTGCATCGGGAATACTATTTAATTGTATAATGTCTTTATTCATTTTTTTTCGTTTCTTTCTTTAAAGAGACTAATTTTTTAAACTTTTCTTGTAATGGATAATATATATTCAACAAGTTAATAAACCCCTTGTCTGCTGAAGCTCTTCTTGTCAGAAGGATAGCTACTGGAGCTATAATAAAGGTAGAAAGCCAAGCCGCTAAAAATGGAGAAATACTGTTGTCCTCAGCTGCATTTTTACTAAACAATCCAATATAGTGGTAGGTTAAAAATATAATTATTGAAAGAACTAGAGGTAGACCCAATCCTCCTTTTCTAATAATTGCTCCCAATGAAGCACCAATTAAAAATAAAAAAAGTGCGGCAAAAATTAATGTGTATTTTTCGTGCAGTGCAATTTTATGAAGATTTATGAATTTTTGAAATGCAAAAAATGATTTTTTTTTAGTGTTTAAATTTCTTAAAGTAAGTTGTAATTTAGATTTGCTATCCTCAAGAACCCTAGTTAATTTCCAATTTTCATCAGTAATAATAAAGTCAAAGATGTTTTTAGGTAGGCTGTCTATTGTTAACGGTTTATTATTAATAGCACTACCAATTGAGCTTTGCCGAATAAAATTTTGACTAAATGCATTTTGTTCTTTACTAAATCTTTGCTCCAGTGAGTCAATATTTTTATTAAGTTGATTTATTTTTTGCATTTTAAAAGTAGATGTGTAGTTTTCTTGCTCCAAATCAACTTTATTAAATTCAGATAAATCAATATTCATTTCATATTCTTCAAACGCTACTTTTGTATGAGGGATTCGTCTACGATCTTCACTTTTTTTTGGAATCACCTCTTCGTAACGGTTGCCATTGTATAGAACTAATTTTAAATTAGGATCAGTAGTTTCACTTTTCATTTCACCACGCTCTGCTTTTATAACAACATTGTTCTCATTATTAGGAGTGTATTCATGAATGATTATATCTTCTAAAAAGCGTTCATTATCTCCATATTTTCTTGATACTTTTATATTGATATCTCCTATTTCATTAAAAATTCCTTCTCGTATTGCTAAAGTTGGTTCGAGTTTAGCTAAATTTCTACGCAAATTATAGGATTTTAATTCACCATAAGGAATTATATGATTGGAAAAATAAAATGTTCCTATTCCTAAAAAAAGATGAAAAATCGACAAACCTAATAGTGCTCGTTGTAGTGAAATACCTGTGGATTTCATCGCAGCAAACTCATAATTTTCTGCTAAACTTCCATAAGTCATTAAAGATGATAAAAGAACCGATAATGGTAACACTAATGGAATCAGTTTAGGTGAGTAATAGAGCAAGAATTTTCCTATAATAAATATATCAAGTCCTTTTCCGGCAAGCTCATCTATATAAAGCCAAAAAGTTTGAATAACAAAAATAAACATACAAATAGTAAATACGCTGAGTAAGCTACTCAAATAAGTTTTTAATATATATCGGTCTATAATTTTCAATTATTCTATTTATTAATATAAAAATCCGGATATTTTTTAGTGTTGAAAGTGAAAAAATCATCTTTCAGTACTACATTGATTGATTCGTTTGATAGAGTTAAAGTTGTTTTGGTTCCATTACTGCCAATTTCGATTAAACGATATATACTTTTTTTTACAACATCTATTCCTAATAAAAGATATTTGACATCTTGTTTTTCTTCACTCGGAATAAGTTTTATAAACTGTATAGAACGTCCTAAAACATTTTGTTTGATATCCCATTGGTAATCATAACCCGATTTATAAAAATTTAAAAGCTTGGTCGGATTGATTCCAAAATCTTCACCTTCTTCAGGAGTGCTAATTGTAATTTCTTGGTTTTCAGGGACTATAGTATAAGTTTTTTGCCCATCAAAAAGCTGTTCTGCTCCTAAGTAATTAAGTTTATATTTATCTTCTGACACCGTTATTGAACCGTTTGTTTCTTGTCGAATATTTTCTTGACGATTTTCAAGAACATAGGAAAAGTCAAAAGTAAAATTTTCATATTTAGAAATTGTTTTGGATACTTCATCTAGTAATTTTTTGGCATTTTCAGAAGTTTGTGCAACGGAAGTCTCTGTGCCTAAAGTTTGAATTATTATAAATAATAAAATTATTTTTTTCATAAAACGTCAGCATTTAAAAGTTTGTCTAATGCGGTAAAATCAGAAATCAAAACCTGTCTTGCTTTACTGCCCTCAAAAGGACCAACAATTCCAGCTGCTTCCATTTGATCTATAATTCTTCCTGCTCTGTTATAACCCAATTTTAATTTACGTTGCAATAATGATGCTGAACCTTGTTGTGCTGTAACTATAACCTCTGCTGCTTGTCTGAATAATGCATCACGATCACTGGCATCGATATCTAAAGTAGAATTATTTTCTTCTCCTACATATTCTGGAAGAAGATGGGCATCTGCATATCCGCGCTGCCCACCAATATATGCAGAAATTCGTTCAACTTCAGGAGTATCTACAAAAGCACATTGAATTCGGGTTAATTCATTACCTTGAGTATAAAGCATATCACCACGTCCTATAAGTTGATCTGCACCACCACTATCTAAGATAGTTCTAGAGTCAATTTTTGAGGTTACTCTAAAAGCAACTCGAGCAGGAAAATTTGCCTTAATAATACCGGTAATTACGTTTACTGATGGTCGTTGTGTAGCTATAATAAGATGAATTCCAATAGCTCGTGCTAATTGAGCTAATCGAGCAATAGGAGTTTCAACTTCTTTTCCTGCTGTCATAATTAAATCAGCAAATTCATCTACAACTAGAATAATATATGGCAAAAAGCTGTGTCCATCGTTAGGGTTAAGTTTTCTCTCTCGAAATTTTTTATTGTATTCTTTTAAGTTACGACACATAGCATTTTTAAGTAACTCGTAACGATTGTCCATTTCTATACAAAGAGAATTTAATGTATTAATCACCTTAGTGTTGTCAGTAATTATTGCATCTTCTGTATCAGGAAGTTTAGCTAAATAATGTCTTTCAATTTTATTATAAATATTGAGTTCTACCTTTTTAGGATCAACTAAAACAAATTTTACTTCTGCTGGGTGTTTTTTATATAGCAGTGAAGTAAGAACTGCATTAAGACCTACAGATTTCCCTTGACCTGTTGCTCCAGCCATTAATAAATGCGGCATTTTAGCTAAATCAACCACAAAGGTTTCGTTACTAATTGTTTTTCCTAAAGCAATGGGCAACTCCATTTCTGCATTTTGGAATTTGGATGCACTTATAACAGAACGCATAGAAACAATACTAGGATTCTGATTTGGAACCTCTATTCCAATGGTTCCTTTACCTGGAATTGGAGCAATAATTCGAATTCCAAGTGCCGAAAGAGAAAGAGCAATATCATCTTCAAGATTTTTAATTTTCGAAATACGAATTCCTGCATCGGGAATAATCTCGTAAAGTGTAACAGTTGGACCAATAGTTGCTTTGATGTTAGCGATACTTATTTTATAATTATTTAAGGTGTCAACAATCTTGTTTTTATTTGCTTCTAATTCTTCTTGATTGATTGTGATTCCACTATCTTTATAATCCTTAAGCAAATCTAGATTAGGCATTCTAAAATTACTTAATTCAAGTGTGGGATCAAAAAACCCCTGCTTTTCAACTAATTTTTTTGCTAATTTTTCATCAACAGTATCTTCTTCTTCTGAAGTTTCAATTTCCATTTGAATTTCTTCTTTTTCAATAGAAGTTTTTATTAATATCTCTTCAGATTCTTTTTGCTCTATTTGATTGGATTTTAACTCTAACTCTTTAGCTTGATGAGTTTGATTAAAAGTTGATTCTATATCAAAATCAACAGATTTTTCTTTTTCATTTTCAAATGTGTTTTTTTTTTCTTTTTGTTGATTGATTTTTTTCCACCAAATTTTGAATTGCTCTGGGGTCCATTTAAATTCTACAACTATAAAACTCAAAAAGAAAAAAAGCAAAACTCCAAACAATCCTAGTCTACCAATATAGATAGTTAAAAAAGTATTTATTTCATATCCTACGATTCCTGATAAAAAAGGGCTGTCTACCAAAACATATCCTAGAACTATAGTGGACCACAAGATGTGCGCCAACCCCCATCCCCAAATAATAATTAATTTATCCGTAGTTCCTTGAAAAAAAAGTTTGTAGCCAGTGATGCCTAATAAATAACAAAATAGATAAGCAGATAGTCCTACTCCTTTATACATAAAAAAATGACTAACATAAGCACCCAATTTATTAAGAAGGTTCTTAGCCTCAATTGTTTTGTCAGATATAGCTCCCAGCGTACTGAAATCTGATTTCCAATTAATAAGGTATGAAGAAAAAGAAATAGCTAGAAGAAAAGCAATTAGTAAAAAACCACCACCAAATAATATTTGTCGTTGTCGATTTTTTATTAACTTTAAATCTGGGGAGTTGATTTTTTTAGCCATTAGTTTATTCTAATACTACAAAAATACAAATTCAAAATCAATAATATGGAGTAATTTTTTTGACTTTTAGATATTTAAAATTAGATACTTTTTAATACTAAGCAATATTGATTTAGTCTTAATTTATTGAGGATAGAATTTACTAATATTACTATATGCAAATCTAATGTGTTTGATCGAATATATATTCAATATATAGGTATCTTTAAATATATAAAAATATTGAATGAAACTTTCTGAGCAAACTAACGGATCAAAAGATCAATCTGGTGCAAAATGCCCTTATTTAAGTGAAATAGTTAATCATGCTGCGGGTTCTAGCCCGATTAATAGAGATTGGTGGCCAAATAAGTTAAAGTTAAACATTTTACGCCAAAATTCAAGCCTCACCAATCCAATGGGAGATGATTTTGATTATGCAAAAGAATTCAATAGCCTTAATTTAGAGATATTAAAAAAAGACGTTATCAAATTAATGACAACTTCTCAAGATTGGTGGCCTGCAGATTACGGACATTATGGTCCTTTTTTCATACGAATGGCATGGCATAGCGCTGGTACATATCGTATTGCAGATGGAAGAGGAGGTGCTGGTGCTGGTATGCAACGTTTTGCACCATTAAATAGCTGGCCGGATAATGGAAACCTTGATAAAGCACGTTTATTATTATGGCCAATCAAGAAAAAATATGGAAGAAAAATTTCATGGGCTGATTTAATGATTTTAGCAGGAAACTGTGCCCTTGAGTCTATGGGCTTTGATACTTACGGTTTTGGTGGAGGTCGAATAGATGTATGGGAGCCTGAGGAAGATGTTTATTGGGGTCCAGAAAACGAGTGGCTTGGCGACGAAAGATATTCAGGAGATCGTGAGCTTGAAAGTCCACTTGGAGCTGTTCAAATGGGGTTAATATATGTAAATCCACAAGGTCCAAATGGAACACCAGATCCACTTACATCTGCAAAAGATATCCGAGAAACTTTTGGTCGTATGGCAATGAATGACGAAGAAACTGTTGCTTTAGTTGCGGGAGGACATACCTTTGGGAAAGCACATGGTGCTGCTGACCCTGATGTATATGTTGGTAATGAACCTGAAGGATCGAGTATTGAAGAACAAAGTTTAGGGTGGAAAAATTCTTTTGGAAGCGGTGTTGGAGATGATACAATTACAAGTGGAATAGAGGGAGCCTGGACACCAAATCCAACTCAATGGGATGATGATTATTTTAAAGTTTTATTCGAATATGATTGGGAGTTGACCAAGAGTCCTGCAGGAGCTCATCAATGGACTCCTACTGCTTCTTCTAATGCTAAAGTAGCTCCAAGAGCAGGTGATGCTTCAAGAACTCAAGCATTAATGATGACTACGGCAGATATGGCTCTTAAAATGGACCCAATTTATGAACCTATTTCAAAGTACTTTTATAAAAATCCAACTGCATTAGCAGAGGCTTTTGCAAAAGCATGGTTCAAATTAACTCATCGTGATATGGGACCACGTTCTTTGTATTTAGGCTCTGATGTTCCTTCACACGATTTAATATGGCAAGATCCTATCCCTGCATCAGATACTCCAAGCATTAATAATGATGACATCGAAGTATTAAAAAAAATGATATCGGATTCAGGTTTATCTGTTTCTAAATTAGTTTCTACTGCTTGGGCTTCTGCTTCTACTTATCGAGGATCAGATAAACGTGGTGGTGCAAATGGAGGGCGAATTCGTTTAGCACCTCAAAATAGTTGGGAAGTAAATAATCCTTTACAATTAGCGGAAGTTTTAAATGATTTAGAAGTGATTCAAACAAAGTTTAATAAAAATCACACTGGAGCACAAAAAGTATCGATTGCAGATCTGATTGTTTTATCAGGCTCTGTCGGAATTGAAAAAGCTGCAAATAATGCAGGTCATAAAATTGAAGTTCCATTTTCACCGGGAAGAACTGATGCCTCAGCTTCTCAAACAGACGCTACTTCATTCTCTGTTTTGGAACCTCAAGCAGATGGATTTCGTAATTATACTAGAAAAAAATATAACGTATCTACTGAAGAGATGCTTATCGATAGAGCACAACTATTGACTCTTACTGCTCCAGAAATGACTGTTCTAGTGGGAGGATTACGTATGCTAAACACAAATTTTGATATGTCTAATCAAGGTGTTTTAACATCAGAAAAGGACACTCTTAACAATAATTTTTTTGTTAATCTCCTAGATTTTGGTATAACCTGGGAATCAATTTCTGATGAACAAGATACCTTTGAAGGTCGAGATCGAAAAACAAAAGAGATTAAATGGACAGCTTCAAGAGTAGATCTTATTTTCGGATCCAATTCAGAACTTAGAGCCCTTTCTGAAGTGTATGCTTGTGAAGATGGTAAAGATCAATTCATTTCAGATTTTGTTAAAGCCTGGACTAAAGTGATGAATTTAGATCGTTTCGATTTACAATAACTGAAAATATTCATTTAAGAAATCATTTAAGATCTTTTATTTTTATATCTAAAGCAGCATATATTAGTGTCATGAAAGGACTCAGCCAATTGAAAACTGCATAGATAAAATATTCATCTACCCCTACACCTAAAACACTAGATTGATAAGCTCCACATGTATTCCATGGTATTAAAACGGATGTAACCGTCCCGGAATCTTCTAAAGTTCTACTTAAGTTTTCAGGAGCTAATTTTCTTTCCTCATAAGCTTTAGCAAACATCTTTCCTGGAATTACTATTGATAAATATTGATCTGATGCTGTCAGATTAATTGCTAAGCAAGATGCAACAGTACTCGCAAATAATTTAAAGGTACTTTGAGCCCAATTTAAAAGGGCATTGCTAATTCTATCTAATGCACCAATCGCTTCCATAACTCCTCCAAAAACCATAGCACAAATTATTAGCCAAATGGTATCTAACATACCTTTCATTCCTCCTGAAGTAAAAAGATCGTTAAGCAGTGGATTGTTTGAATTGATTTCTGTTGATACTGTGATAGCATCTATTATGCCGCGATAAGCAACAGAAGGAGTAAGAATATTGGATTCAGTGATTTCTAATAATATATTACTTTGAAAAATCAATGCAAAGATTGCTCCCAAAATTGTGCCAATAAGAAGTGCGATGAGTGGTGGACTTTTTTTAACAATTAAAAAAATAACGATTGAAGGGACTAAAAAGAGCCAAAGATTTATAGTGAATTTTTCTTTAATTGTTATCAATAAACTTTCTATATCGGCATTTCCAGTAGTTGATTGAGTAAAGCTTAAAATAAAAAAAACAATAAGTGTTATTAAGATACTAGGAACAGTAGTTAAGGTCATGTAGCGTATATGGGTAAATAGATTACCTCCAGCCATTGCAGGGGCTAAATTAGTAGTATCTGAAAGAGGAGAAAGTTTATCCCCAAAGTAAGCTCCTGAAATAACGGCTCCTGCTACCATTCCTACTGGAATACCTAATACTTTGCCTATTCCTATTAATGCGATTCCAACCGTAGCAGAGGTTGTCCAGCTACTTCCTGTTGCTATAGAAATAATCGCACAAATGAAAATACATGCAGGTAAAAATATACTTGGATGTAAAATCTGTAAACCATAATAAATCATAGCAGGAATAATTCCACTAATTAACCATGTTCCTGCTAGAGCTCCTACAAATAACAAAATCAGTAAAGCTCCTGTAACAGATTGTAAATTTTCAGCTATTTTTTGAATCATTGTATCGTAACTAATTTGTCGACTAAATCCTACAATTGCAGCTACAGAAGCTCCCAATAACAACATGAATTGATTTGATCCGCTTAATGCATCATCTCCATAAATAATAACATTATAGGACAATAAAAGAACTAATACAACAACAGGTAAAAGAGCGATTTTCAGAGAAAGATTTTTATTTATCAAGCTATTTGGTTTAGATGCATTACAATTCTAATCAATTTAATTTAAATCATTCCCATATTTTTCTTTAGCCTTTGAATAATTTATTTTCAATACTAATTAGATTTGGAAGTATTTTTCCATCAGTTATCAAACTTTATAAAAATAAAAATAAAATCCGATCTACTTGATTATGGAGAGCCAAGAAACATTTGTACTTTTATAAACAAATAAATAATTAGTTTATGAGTGGATATGATGTTGCAGTAATTGGTTCTGGTCCCGGGGGTTATGTGTGTGCGATTCGTTGTGCTCAATTGGGAATGAAAACAGTTTTAATAGAGAAATACAATGCACTCGGAGGAACATGCTTAAACGTAGGGTGTATTCCATCTAAATCACTACTAGATTCTTCTCATCACTATGAGGAAGCTACTAAGAATTTCGCAGAACACGGCATTGAAATTGAAGGAAAAATAAAAATCAATTTCAAGAAAATGATTGACCGTAAAGCCGCTGTAATAGTACAGACTACTAAAGGTATCGATTATTTAATGCAGAAAAACAACATAGATGTTATTATTGGAATGGGAAGCTTTATTGACGCTACTCACATTAAAGTTGAAGGGAAAAATCCACAAGTAATAGAAGCTAAGAATTTTATAATCGCAACAGGTTCTAAGCCAGGAAGTTTACCATTTGTCACGCTAGATAAAGAACGAGTCATCACCTCTACAGAAGCTTTAAAATTAAAAGAAATCCCAAAACATTTGGTAGTAATTGGTGGTGGAGTTATTGGTTTAGAATTAGGTCAAGTATATCGCCGTCTTGGTGCCGAGGTCTCAATTATAGAATATGCTGACCGTATTACCCCTATAATGGATGCAGGACTATCTAGAGAGTTAATGAAGGTCATGAAAAAGCAAGGGGTGAAATTCTTTCTTTCTCATGGTGTTAATAAAGTAGAGCGAGAAGTTAATAACGTTACTGTAACAGCTGTTGATAAAAAAGGAATTGAAGTAATCTTTGAGGGAGATTATTGTTTAGTATCTGTAGGACGTCGACCTTACACAGATGGTCTTAATACTAAAGCAGCGGGTGTTAAACTTAATGAAAGAGGACAAGTAGAAGTAAATGATAACCTGCAAACTACAACTTCTAATATTTATGCTATTGGTGATGTTGTAAGAGGAGCAATGTTAGCTCATAAAGCTGAAGAAGAAGGTGTAATGGTTGCGGAATTTATAGCAGGACAAAAACCTCATATTGATCACAATTTAATTCCTAATGTAATCTATACATGGCCAGAAGTTGCAGCAGTTGGAAAAACAGAAGAGCAACTAAAGGTAGCTGGGATTAAATATAAAAGTGGGCAGTTTCCAATGCGAGCACTCGGACGAGCTCGAGCTAGTATGGATGTTGATGGTTTTGTAAAGATTCTTGCTGATGCTGAAACAGATGAAGTATTAGGAGTTCATATTATAGGTGCCCGGGCTGCAGATTTAATTGCTGAAGCAGTAACGGCTATGGAGTTTCGTGCTTCTGCTGAAGACATAGCTCGTATGAGTCACTCGCATCCAACTTATGCAGAGGCTATTAAAGAAGCGGCTTTAGCTGCTACTGATGATCGTGCTTTGCATATCTAGCCATTAACAAGTATTCTTCTGAATTAAATTTGAAAATAAAGATATTGATGCTGTAGTAATTGCCTCTGTTGGACATTGGCATGCCCAAATGGCTCTAGACGCTGCTAAAGCCGGAAAGAATATTTATTTTGAAAAAGCTTCGTATAGTTCTGTAGCTAAGGACATACCATAGTTAATACTGCAAGAAAATATTATCGATTTTTTCAGACTGGAAGAATGCAGAGCTCACGGGAGCGTTTTCGACATGCTGTAAAATTAATTAGAAATGTTTAAATATGACCCCAGTTCAAATTTATTAGATCGAGCTTATAGAGGTAAATGAGATTATAAAGATTGAATTAATTTCATCTTTTCTCTTATTGCTTCTAATTGTAAATTTCCAATACTACCAATATGAGTATGATTTAAATCCCTTTTAGGCTTGAACTTTCCTTTTGTAATATCAGAACTCATTTTTTGATAAGCTTCTCTAAAAGGAATCCCCGCATTTACCCATTCGTTTAATGTGTCAACACTAAATAAATAATCATATTTTGTATCATCTGTTATATTTTGACGTACTTTAATTTTCGCTAAACTAAAGTTCATTAATTCTAAGCAAGCTTTAATTTCTTGAAATGCTTCAATGATAGGGCCTTTTGCCAATTGCATTTCTCTGTGATAGCCACTTGGCAAATTTGAGGTTAATAATGTAAGCTGTTGAGGAAGTCCTTGAAGCATGTTACATTTTCCCCTTATTAATTCAAAAACATCTGGATTTTTTTTATGAGGCATAATACTTGAGCCTGTTGTGAGTTCCTCAGGAAAGCTAATAAAATCAAAATCTTGTCCCATATATTGACATATATCCATAGCAAGTTTGGAAAGAGTATACCCTAACATTCCAATGGATGTTGCTGTGGCTTTTTCAATTTTACCTCGCCCCATTTGAGAAGCAATAACATTGTATTTTAGGGTATTAAACTCTAATTTTTCTGTTGTAAAATTCCGATCAATAGGGAAAGAACTTCCGAAACCAGCAGCACTACCCAGGGGATTTTGATCTGCTAATTTTTGTGCTGTATTTAGAAAGGAAACATCGTCTATTAAACTTTCTGCGTATGCTGAAAACCATAAACCAAAGGATGAAGGCATTGCGATTTGCATGTGCGTATAGCCAGGCATAAGATCATTTTTATGTTTTTCTGCTAACTTTAGTAATAGGTTAAAAAGATTTTGAACTTCATTTTTAACTTCTCCTAATTCAGTCTTAATATATAGCTGTATAGCAACCAAAACTTGATCATTACGAGAACGAGCTGTGTGAATTTTTTTACCTACATCTCCAAGCTTTTTAGTCAATAAAAATTCAATTTTAGAGTGCATATCTTCAAACTCATTTTCTATTTTAAATTTTCCTTCTTCTGCTTCTTTTTGAATATGATTTAATTCATTTATCAAACCCTTAGTTTCGTTTGAACTCAAAAGTCCAATCTTTTCTAGCATTTGAGCATGAGCTTTCGATGCTATACAATCGTAAGGTGCTAATACTAAATCATAAGTACGATCATTTCCTACAGTAAATTGATCAATTTTTTTATTTGATGTAACATCTTTTTGCCAGAGTTTCATATTTTTTTAATTGTTAACTATCTAAATGATTTTTAAAGTATGCTTTTTAATAACTGAATATAAAAAGAGATACCCTCTTCAATTTCTTTTACATAAATGAATTCATCTGCTGAATGAGATCGTGTAGAATCTCCAGGACCTATTTTAAGAGATGGACAATCCAAAGCCGCCTGATCAGAAAGAGTAGGTGAGCCGTAGGGTTTTTTACCCAAGGAAATCCCTGATTTAATTAAGGGATGATTTAAGTCAATTGATGAGCTTTTTAGTCGTAAAGAACGAGCATTTACATCACACGGAAGTGATGCTATTAGCTTCTGTTCAATTTCTTCATTGGTATAACATTCATTGACACGAACATCAATAACCATTTCAACTTCAGAAGGAACCACGTTATGCTGATTACCTGCATTAATTTGTGTTATTGTTACTTTAATGGGTCCTAGGACGGGTGATATTTTTTTAAATGTAAGATTTTCAATAGCTTTAATAACCTCTGGAATTTTTAATAGAGGATTATTTGTATTTGGATGCGCTGCATGACTGGGACTTCCCTTAATAAGCAAATCAAATACCACCAAACCTTTTTCAGCGACAGCTAAATCCATTAAAGTTGGTTCCCCTATAATTGCCAAATCAATTTTAGGTAACTCAGAAAGTAATCCCCGTAAACTTTTTTTTCCTGCGATTTCTTCTTCAGCTGAAGCTACTAAAAGTAAGTTGTATTTTGGATTGGGATGATCATAATAATATGTAAATAAAGATATTAAAGAAACAAGCGCGCCTCCAGCATCGTTACTTCCTAGGCCGTATAATTTACCGTCTATAATGTCTGGTGAAAATGGATTTCGAGTGTATGCATTATTGGGTTTTACAGTATCATGATGTGAATTCAGAAGAAGTGTAGGTTTAGTTGAGTCAAAGGTTTTATTAGTAGTCCAAAGATTATTGTCTTTTCTATTATAAAGAATCTTATAGTGGTCAAACCATTTCGCAATTCGATCAGCAGTCTTATTTTCATAACTTGAAAAGGATTCAATACGAATTAAATCTTGTAAAAGTGAAAGTGCGTTTTGTGTTAACATTATAGTTCTATTTTTGTGTATTGCACGGCTTCATTAATGATTTTTGGACTCCCTATTCTAACTTGATTAACCCCTTTTCTTAGTGCATTGAAGCAATTTTCTATTTTAGGAATCATTCCCGAATGAATTAATCCCTTTTTTATCATTGATTTATATGTTTTTAAATTTATTTTAGTAATTAGAGACGATTCATCTTCAATATTTTCAAGAACTCCATTTTTTTCAAAACAATAGCTTAAAGTTACTTCAAACTCAGCGGCCATTGATCCAGCTAAACTTGCTGCAATTGTGTCAGCATTAGTATTTAATAATTGTCCATCTCCATCATGAGAGATTGCACAACAAACAGGAGTAATTCCTTGATCTATTAGAATTTTAAAGAAGGAAATATTGACTTTGGTTACATCTCCAACAAATCCAAAATCAATAGGTTTTGGTGAACGTTTTTTAGCTAAAATACTATTACCGTCGGCCCCGGAAAGCCCTAACGCATTGCATTGTATTGCTTGAAGTTGACCAACGATATTTTTATTTATTTTTCCAGCATAGACCATGGTGATGATATCTAAATTCGCAGCATCTGTTATTCTTCTTCCATTAATTATTTGAAACGGTACACCAATTTTTTGAGATATTTTAGAAGCTTCTTTTCCTCCTCCATGAACAAGTATTTTATATCCTCTTAGTTTTGCAAAATCTAGAAGAAAATTTTGAATATTTTTTTTATTTTCAATGATATTCCCTCCAACTTTAACAATGTGTAACTTATCCATTTTCTAAAATTTTTTTTAAAACTAGTTGTGCTGCAAAAGTTCTATTATTAGCTTGTTTTATGACTAGAGAGTTTGGATTATCTAATACATCATCAGACACAACAATGTTTCTTCTTATGGGAAGACAATGCATAAATTTTGCATTATTAGTCACTTTTAATTTTTCAGCTGTCAGCATCCATTGATTATCTGTTCTTAAAATTTTACCATAGTCAATATACGAACACCAATTTTTTGCATATACAAAATCAGCACCTTCCATTGCATCTCTTTGATTATGGTATACTGGAATTCCTTTTGTTATTTTAGGATTGAGTTCGTATCCTTCGGGTTGAGCAATTATAAATTCTGCATCAATTTTCTGAACCATTCGAGTAAATGAATTACTTACAGCATGGGGAAGTGCTTTAGGATGTGGTGCCCAAGTCAAAACAATTTTAGGACGTTTTTTGTTTTTGTGTTCAATTATGGTCATTGCATCTGCCAGAGCTTGTAAGGGATGGGCTGTAGCGCTTTCCATATTTATTACTGGAATACTAGCGTATTTTGCAAAGTTATTTAGGACCTGCTCTGCTTCATCATTTTCCTTGTTATTTAATGATGCAAATGCCCTAACAGCAATGATATCACAATATTGAGATACTACAGCTGCTGCCTCTTTTATATGTTCAGATCTAAGACCATTCATTTGGGTTCCATCTTCAAATTCTATTTCCCATGCTTCATTTGATAAATTAATTATCATTGTGTTGACTCCCATGTTTTTAGCTGCTTTCTGCGTACTCATTCGAGTTCTTAAGCTAGGGTTAAAAAATAACATCCCTAGTGTTTTGTTTTTTCCAAACTTTTTGTGATTGTAAGGATTTTTCTTTAGTGTTATTGCCTCTTCAATTCCTACTTCAAAGTTTGACAGATCATTTATAGTTAAAAATTGTTTCATTCGCTTGTTTTAAAATGCTGTTAAGACTTTTTCTAATGCTTCAAAAAAGTAATCCATATGTTTTTTTTTAATGGTTAAAGGAGGTAAAATTCGAATCAAATTTTCATTAGAACTTCCTCCAGTAAAAATATAATGGTCATAAATTAATTTCTTTCGAATCTCTGAAACTTTAAAATCAAATTCTAATCCCAGCATAAGTCCGCGACCTTTAATTTTTTTTATTTTGGATAATGAATTTGCTTTGGATCGAAAATAAGTTTCTAAGCTTTTCGTTTTTTCTTGTAAACGTTCTTTTTTTAAAACTTCAAGGACTGCCAAAGAAGCACTACAAGCTAAATGATTACCGCCAAAAGTAGTGCCTAACATTCCATGTTTTGCTTTAATGTCTGGGTGAACTAAAATACCCCCTACAGGAAAGCCATTTCCCATTCCTTTGGCCATTGTAATAATATGGGGGTTAATATTGTATTTTTGAAATGCAAAAAAAGTACCTGTTCTTGAGAATCCAGATTGAACTTCGTCCGAAATCAAACAACTTCCGTACTCTTTACATAAACGCTCCATCGCATAAATAAAATCTTCTGAAGGTTCATTCAGTCCTCCAACTCCCTGAATAGCCTCAAAAATAACAGCGCAGTACTCTTTAGTTGCTAATTCATTTTGAAGTGCTTTTTCATCATTAAAATTTAAAAAGGTAACTTCTTGCTGTTGGTTTAGTGGGGCATTAATTTTTATGTTATCTGTAACTGCAACTGCAGCTGAAGTTCTTCCATGAAAACTATTTTTAAAGGCAATTACTTTTTTACGTTTTGTTTTAAAAGAAGCTAATTTTAGAGCATTTTCAATTGCTTCAGCACCTGTACTACATAAGAATAATTTATAATCATGCAGGCAAGACTGTTCACCAATTACATTTGCTAATTCATTTTGTAGTGGGTTCTGAATAGCGTTAGAATAAAAACTAATCTGTTTTAATTGATTAATGATTTTCTTAATATAATGTGGATGAGAATGACCTATTGAAATTACAGCATGTCCACCATAGAGATCTAAATATTTTTTCCCATCATTATCGTAAATGTATACATCTTTCGCCCTAACGGGAGTAACTTCATAAAGTGGATAAACATCAAATAATTTCATTATTTCTTTTGTTTTGTAATTTTCATTTTTTTTTAAAATATAGATGCTTTTAATTGAAGTCCTAGATTCTCTTCCCAACCCATCAAAAGGTTAGTATTTTGAATAGCTTGTCCTGAGGCTCCTTTGATTAAATTATCAATGATACTAGTAATAAGTAATGTGTTTTCATATTTATATAAATGAATAAAACAATTATTTGTATTGACGACTGTTTTTAAACTAATCTCTTCAATAGAAACCTGAGTAAATGGGTGGTCTGCATAATAATCTTGGTAAAGTGCTTGTGCCTCTTTGATTGTTCCTTTATAAGTAGTGTAAGCAGTTGCAAAAATACCTCTTGTATACGCTCCACGATGGGGCATAAAAAAAATTTCATTATGAGATTTTAGTTGATCTAAGCTTTGATAGATTTCACTCAAATGCTGATGAGTAAAAGGTTTGTACCATGAAATGTTATTGTTGCGCCAACTAAAGTGATTTGTAGAGCTCAATCCAATTCCAGCACCAGTACTTCCTGTGGTTGCATTTATATGAATAGGGGAACTAATGGCACTATCTTTTGCTAAAGGCATTAATCCAAGCTGAATAGCAGTGGCAAAACAACCTGGATTTGAAATATTAGTTGCACGTTTAATAATATTTTTTTGTAACTCTGGAAGACCATAAGTGTATTTTCTTCCCTGAAACTCATGATCTTTAATTAGTCGAAAATCATTTCCTAGATCGACTATAATAGTTTGTTTTGAAAAAGAATATTGTTTTAAAAATTCACGAGATTTCCCATTACCTAGACAGAGATAAACAATATCTATTTTTGGATTAATAGCACCCGTAAAATTTAAATCTAAATTTCCCAATAAATCAGGATGAGCAAAAGTGATTGGTTTTTTTTCTTTTGTTGTACTAAATACAAATTCTAATTTTAAATTAGGGTGATTTACTACTAAACGAATCAATTCACCCCCGGTGTAACCCGATCCTCCTATTATTCCAACGCTTTTCATTTTTATTTATTTATATGTTGATATATTTTTGTTGCATTGGCAGTTAGTTTTATAAAACCCTTAGCTTCTTCTGCTGTCCAACCTTTATTTATTTCACCATAGCTACCGAATTCTGTTTGCATCAGATCATTAGGTGATTTAATACCTATTAATTCAAATCGATAAGGATGAAGTTTTATCATTACAATACCATTAACACTTTTTTGACTACTTTTCATAAATACCTCCATATCTCGCATAACAGGATCTAAATAATTTCCTTCATGAAGTTGCATACCATAAAAATTTGATAATTGTTCTTTTTGAAATTGTTGCCACTTGGTAAGGGTATGTTTTTCAAGTAAGTGGTGTGCTTTAATAATTATAATAGGAGCAGCCGCTTCAAACCCAACACGACCCTTAATTCCAATGATGGTGTCCCCAACATGAATATCTCTACCAATGGCATACTTTTTAGCTACTTCCTGAAGTTCTTGTATTAACTCTATCGGGGAACCTTTTGATTTATTTACACTGATTAGTTCACCAGATTTGAATTCTAAAGTAAGCTCTTCGGGGAGATCTTTCTCTAATTTGCTAGGGAAAGCAGAACCAGGAAGTGGAAGATCAGAAGTCAAAGTTTCAGAACCACCTACACTGGTTCCCCATAAACCTTGATTGATCGAATATTTTCCTTTTTCCCATGGAATATTGATTCCTTGCGTTTTTAAATAGATGATCTCGTCTTCTCTTGACAGTTGATGATCTCTTATTAGGGTAATGATTTTAATTTTAGGTGCTAAAATTTGAAAAATCATATCAAAACGGACTTGATCATTCCCTGCTCCTGTACTTCCGTGTGCAATAAATTTTGCATCAATAGATTTTGCATAATTAACAATTTCTACTGCTTGTATAATTCTTTCTGCACTTACGGATAGTGGGTATGTGTTGTTTTTTAAAACATTTCCAAAGATTAAATACTTCACAATTTTTTGATAAAAGGAATTCAAAGAATCTATATTTTTATAGGTAAAGGCTCCCATTTGATAGGCCTTAGTTTCTATATCATCAATTTCTTCTTTTAAAAAACCTCCAGTATTTATACTTATAGCATGTACTTCATAGTTTTCTTGTGAAAGTTTTCTTAACGAATATGATGTGTCTAAGCCTCCACTGTAGGCTAAAACTAATTTAGATTTTTTCATGATTTTTTTTCTGAAATAATTTTTTTTTAATGTGCTTTAAACGTTTTAAAACATTTAAGTTAAATTTTTTATTTTTTATTTTTTTCTTTGGATTAAAAAGCATGCCAGTACATAAACACATTTGACGCTCTGTACGGGTAAGAATATCATAATTTTTACAAGTTTGACAACCCTTCCAGAATTCAGGATCGTCTGTAAGTTCTGAAAAATGAACCGGTTCATATCCTAATTCATAGTTTATCTTCATAACGGGCATTCCAGTGGTAATCCCAAATATTTTAGCATTGGGGTATTTTTCAAGAGATAGATTAAAAACATCTTTTTTAATTTTCTTTGCAAGACCAACACCTCTAAATTTAGGAGCAACAATTAGTCCAGAATGGGCTACATATTTTCCGTGTCCCCAAATTTCTATATAACAAAATCCAGCAAATTCTTTGTTTTCAAGGGCTATGACAGCATTTCCATTCTCAATTTTGGTAACTATATATTCTGGTTTACGGCGAGCAATTCCAGTCCCTCTTATTCTAGCGGATTGGTCAATGTGCTCACTGATAGTTTTGGCGTATAAAATATGTTCCGCTTTGGCGCGTAATACTTTCATTTGTAATAAATATTGAAGGGAAAAAATATTCGAGAAGGGAGAAGGGCACGCCGTACTCCATATAAAAATTATACCCCGTTAGGGCGACGACGAAAATGAATCAACTTAAATGCTATGATTCTAGGAGTATATAAAGAGATTATATTAACCATTAATGCTAATTTCAACAATTTTTTTAACTTTTCAAAATAATAATAGGAAAAACCAGTTTTTTTAATTCTTCCGTTTTGAAAAACGAATGGTTATATTTGTCTGGTCAACAAATATTCGATGAAACTTCAGAATCTGAATTTTGAAAATTTAAAAACTAAAAATATTCTTTTGGCTCATAGTGGAGGTGTCGACAGTTCTGTTTTAGCACATCTTTTGTTGGCGAACAAAATCAACTTTTCAGTAGCCCATTGTAATTTTCAATTACGAGGAAATGAAAGTGATAAAGATGCTAACTTTGTTCATGGTTGGTGTAATCTAAATGGTATTACTTGTTATAACATGCGTTTTTCTTCTAGATTTTATAAAAATCATCATAAAATTAGTGTTCAAATGGCTGCACGTGAACTTAGATATAGATGGTTTTCTGATCTTATGGACCTTTATGAGTTTAACATACTTCTTACAGCTCACCATTTGAATGATCAGCTTGAAACTTTTTTGATTAATACTTCAAGAGGGACAGGAATTTCTGGTTTATTGGGTATTTCTAATCAAAACTCAATATTAAGACCTTTACTTAAGTATCCTAAAAGTGAACTTATTAAATATGCCAAAAAAGAAAAAATTAAATGGAGAGAAGATGCTTCAAATCAAGATGGTAAATATTTAAGAAATCGGATTCGTAATGAAGTCGTTTCACCATTAATGCAAATCCAACCTAATCTTTTAGATAATTTCCAGACAACACTTAACAATCTTAGTCAAGCAAATACTTTTATACATTCAATTCTTAAGGAATTTAAAACAAAAGTTTTCTCAACTGAAAATGGAGTTTTAAAATTGAATATTGAAGAAATAAATAAGCTTCCTGAAATTGACTTTTGTTTACATTATTGGTTTAATCCTATTGGAATTAATGCTGGAGAGGTTTTGAAGCTTTTGAATGCTTCAAGTGGAAAAACACTATATTCAAAATCGCATCGATTGATAAGAGATCGTAAATATTTAATATTATGTGATGTACAAAAATTAGATTATAAGCAGTTTAAAATTAATTTAGAAGATACATCCCAAATATTTCCCTTAAATCTTCAATGGAATGATATTTCCTTTGAAGCCAATTATTCACTTGATTTAAATGAAGCATTGTTAGATAAAAATCTTTTAAAAAAACCACTTTATCTAAGAAAGTACAGAAAAGGTGATTATTTTTGTCCAATTGGTATGAATGGTAAAAAATTACTTAGTAAATTTTTTAAAGATGAAAAATATTCTCAATTAGAAAAAGAGAAACAATGGCTTTTATGTTCAGAAGACAATATTATTTGGGTAATTGGGAAACGCTGTGATCGTCGATATACGGCAAATCAAAAAACGAAAAGCACAATTTTAATGACAGTTAAATAATGATTAATTTTATTTTATTCTTTTTATTGGGAACCACCTTAAACGCTCAAGTTGAAGAGCCTGTAACTTGGGAAACACGGGTTGAATTTCTTTCTGAAAATCGTATCATACTTCATTTTGATGCTAGTATTGAGGAGAAATGGCATTTATATTCACAGTTTTCTGACAACGGAGGTGCTCTTCCGACTGAGTTTATATTTAATTCTAAAAATAAGGGATATAATCTTATTGGTGGAGTTAAAGAAAGTGAGTCAATAACCTCATATGACAATCTCTTTCAAATGGATTTGACCTTTTTTAATGAAATGGCATCTTTTAACCAGGAAATTGAAATAGTGGATCCAAATTTAACTATAATTAATGCTGAAATTAATTATCAAGCCTGTGATGATAAGCTTTGTATATTCAGAACAGAAAATATTTTATTTTCTTTAAATGGGAAAAACATTCAGAGTAGTAAAGAAGTAAATGAGAATAGTAAACGTTTAACAAGAGCACTTAAGTTAGAATTGTCTCAAAAAGATTATTTGATAAATACAACTCAAAAAAAAGGTAAAATAAGTTATTTAAACTTATTTTTTTTGGGTTTCATAGGTGGTCTGTTAGCTCTTTTAACACCATGTGTTTTTCCTATGATACCCCTTACGGTTTCATATTTTTTAAAAAAAGCCACATCAAGGTCAAAAGGTGTTTTTAATGCATTAACATATTCTCTTTTTATCATTTTAATATATGTTTTATTTAGCTTGCCTTTCCATTTTTTAGATTTTTTAAATCCTGAAATTTTGAATACTCTAGCGACTAATGTTACTTTAAATTTAATCTTTTTCGGAATCTTTGTTTTTTTTGCATTTTCTTTCTTCGGATATTATGATCTTGCTCTTCCATCAAAATGGGGTAATCGAGCAGATGAGGCTTCCTCTATCAGTGGAGTTGTTGGTGTCTTTTTTATGGCTCTTACTTTGGCAATTGTTTCATTCTCCTGTACGGGACCTATTTTGGGATCATTATTGGCTAGCTCTATAACTGCAAATGATGGTGCTACTCAATTAACCATGGGAATGCTTGGTTTTGGTTTTGCTTTGGGGCTTCCATTTGGCTTATTTGCATTATTTCCAAATGTTTTAAAAGCAATACCTAAGTCCGGTGGATGGTTAACTACTTTAAAAGTTGTTTTAGGATTTTTAGAATTAGCTTTAGCTTTAAAATTTCTTTCCAATGCAGATTTGGTTGCTCATTGGGGATTGTTGAAAAGAGAGACTTTTATTGCAATTTGGATGATAATTTCTTTTGCTTTAACTCTTTATTTATTTGGAATTATTCATTTTAAAAATGAATCCAAAAATTCTATTTCTAGAACTCGACTAGGCTTTGGATTTTTAAGCTCTTTCTTTACTTTATTTTTGCTATTTGGTCTTTTTTCAAAAGAAAATAAACTAAAAATTCTCAGTGGATTTCCACCTCCTGAATTTTATAGTTTGAGAGAAAAAGAGAATGATTGCCCCTTGGGATTAGATTGTTATAAAGATTACGAAAGTGGTTTAACTGCTGCAATAAATCAAAACAAACCTATACTTTTAGATTTTACAGGATGGGCATGTGTAAATTGCAGAAAGATGGAAGAAAATGTTTGGTCTGATCCTGATGTATATCCCTTGTTAAGAGATCAGTATATCATTATTTCTCTATATGTAGACGATCGGAAAGAACTCGATCAAGTCGATCAATTTAATTTTCAGTATCCTAACGGACGTGTAAAAACGATTAATACAGTAGGTAAAAAATGGTCAACTTTCCAGACCATAAATTTTAAAACTGCTTCACAGCCATTTTATGTTCAGATGACTGCAAATGGAGAGCTTTTAAACTTTCCAATTCAATATTCTAATACTTCTGAGTTTAAATCCTGGCTTGATAAAGGTTTAGATAATTTACCTTCCAAAGCAACTTTTTTGACTTTTTGAAATTGATTAATATTTGAGGAATAGCTAACAACTTTTAATATATTGCTATTTTTGAAAATAAACTTCTTCAAAAGGAACTCTGAAGCGATCTCCATAAACACCTTCTTCTTTTCGAATACCGCAACCAATAACCATACTTATTTGAGCTTTTCTGGGTAATTCAAGAATACTTTTGAGTCTAACAGAATCAAATCCCTCCATAGGACATGTATCATAATCAAAAGCTGCCATACTTGTCATAAAATTTTGAGCAGCTAGTGCAGTACTTTTATGTCCAATCACTCTAAGGTCAGTCGAAGAAACCTCACGATATGTTATTTTCGAAACCCCTTTATATTGCATTATAATCTTTCCAAAGAACCCTCTTAACTTGTTAGTTCCACCATAAAGTTTAGGAAGTACTTTTTCATAATAGCTTAAAGCTCCTTTTTTACTTTTTTCACTCATTTTAGAAGGCTCTACACTTTTAATAAAATCTACATTTGATTGAATACGTTTTGGCCATAGATCTAATCGAACCACTGGAATTACCAATTGATTTGCAGTTTTAGCTGCAGGTTGATTAAAACAAGATTCTGAAATTTTTTCTTTCATTGTTTTACTGGTTATGTGATAGAATTCCCATAACTGTAAATTACTGCTAGAAGCAGCTAAAATTGCTTGTTGAATACACTGTTTAACAATATCTGTATTAATTACTTTTTTAGAGTCATATATACGAACAGAACGTCTATGTTGAATTGCTTTGCTTACTATCTTTTCTTTCATTAAATTTTAAAGCTTTTTTAAAATGGATTTTAAATTTTTAATTGACTTGGGATAGGGTGCATATCTTTGGGGAAGATCAAACCAAAAAGAGCGTTTAACAATTGCTTTCTTATGACTAAATAAATCAAAACTATACTTTCCATGATAGGAACCTATTCCACTATTTCCCACTCCTCCAAACGGAAGGTTAGGATTAGTAAAATGTACTATTGAATCATTAACAACTCCACCACCAAATGAGTAACGAGTCATCATTTGATTAATGAATTTTTTGTGAGAACTAAAAACATAAAAAGCTAAAGGATTTTTTAATTTAGTTAAAATCACATCGATATCATTTTCTGTTTCATAGCTTAATATTGGTAAAATAGGACCAAAGATCTCTTCTAGAATAAGCGAGCTTTTCATACTTGGTTCATCTACTAGAGTTGGTCCAAAAAATAAAGATTCTAAACTTTTTTCACCTCCATAAATTATTTTTTGATTTTTTAAATCAGCCTCTAATTTTTTAAAGTGTTTTTTGTGAATAATTCTACCATAATTTTTAGAGTCTTGGGCATTATCTCCATAAAACCTTTTGATTTCAATTATCAAGGCATCAATCAACATAGGTTTATGTTCTTTCTTAACTAAAACATAATCGGGAGCAATACACGTTTGACCACAATTTAAAAATTTACCCCATACAATTCGTCTTGCTGTCTTTTTTAGTGGGGCTGTTCCATCAACAATACATGGACTTTTCCCTCCCAGCTCCAAAGTAGTAGGGGTTAGGTATTCAGCAGCAGCTTTAGCAACAATTTTACCCACATCAGTACTTCCAGTATAAAAGATATAATCCCATTGTTCTTTTAGTAATAGTTGAGCTATAACAGCATCACCTTCAATAGTAGTGACCCAATCTTGAGGAAAAACTTTTTCTAAAATCTCAATTAAAATCTTAGCTGTATGAGGAGCAGACTCAGAAGGTTTTAAAACAACTGTATTTCCAGCAGCAATAGATCCTATTAATGGGATCATAACCAGTTGAAAGGGATAATTCCATGGAGAAATCATCAATACAGTTCCGTAAGGCTCGGATAAAATAAAATCTTGGGAAGGGAAATTCAGAATACTACCTGCCACTCTTTTTGGTGCACTCCATTCTTTTATTTTTTTAATTTGAAGGTCTAGCTCCTTAAAAACCATTAAAACTTCACTAGAAAAAGATTCGAAAGCAGGTTTTTTAAGATCTAGATATAGTGCTTTAAGTATTTCATCTTCTTTTTCATTTAGTACTTTTTTTAATTCTTTAAGATGTTTAATCCTAACTGAAACACCCTTATCTTTGTGAGATCTAAAAAAAGATTGATGATTAACTTTTATTGTTTTTATTAAAGCGGAATCTAATTTTTTCAATTTATCAAAATATTGATTTCAAAGATAAGTCAAAAAATTACACTTTTTTTATGTTCTTGAATGTATTAAATACCACAATAAAATTAATTGATTATCAATTAATTACATTTTTATTTTGTGTTTTGAATATAATATACATTTCACTAATTATTAAGGGGTTAGCTAAAGTTCCTTTATGTTCGTTAATCAATATAATTAAATGATGCTTAATAAGTATAGTCAGGCAGTTACTCAAGATCCAACTCAACCTGCAGCTCAAGCAATGTTGCATGCAATTGGGATGACTGACGAAGATTTTAAAAAACCTCTTATTGGAATAGCTTCAACTGGATATGAGGGAAACCCTTGTAATATGCACTTAAATGATCTTGCTAAAGACATAAAGCTAGGTGTAAATAAACAATCTTTAATCGGTTTAATCTTCAATACAATTGGTGTAAGTGATGGAATTTCAATGGGTACTCCTGGAATGCGATTTTCTTTACCTTCTCGAGATGTAATTGCGGATTCAATTGAGACCGTAGTTCAAGCGATGGCTTATGATGGAGTAGTAACTGTAGTTGGTTGTGATAAAAACATGCCTGGTGCTTTAATGGCTTTACTTCGGTTAAACAGACCTTCGATTTTAGTTTATGGTGGAACAATTGCTGCAGGGTGTCACAACAATAAAGAACTTGATGTAGTTTCTGCATTTGAAGCATGGGGAGAAAAAGTTGCTGGAAAAATAGATGAAAAAGAATTCAAAAGTGTTATCAAAAACGCCTGCCCTGGAGCTGGAGCATGTGGCGGAATGTATACTGCAAACACAATGGCTTCAGCTATTGAAGCTTGTGGGATGGCCTTACCTTATAATGCTTCTAACCCCGCGGTTAGTAATGATAAGAAAGAGGAATGTAGTGTTCTAGGATCACATTTAATGAATCTACTTGAAGTTGATTTAAAACCTAGAGATATAGTAACAAGAAAATCTTTAGAAAATGCACTTCGTTTGATAGCTGTCTTAGGTGGTTCAACCAATTCAGTACTTCACTTTTTAGCAATAGCCAAAGCTGCCAATATTGATTTAACAATTGATGACTTTCAAAGTATAAGTGACACGACTCCGTTTCTTGCAGATCTAAAACCAAGCGGAAAATACTTAATGAAAGATTTACACGCTATTGGGGGAGTACCTGCAGTACTAAAATACATGTTGAAACATGGTATGCTTCACGGAGACTGTATTACCGTTACAGGAAAAACTTTAGCGGAAAACCTATCTCTTGTTCCTGATTTAGCAAATAACCAAAAAATAATTCGAACTATTGACAATCCGATTAAAAATACAGGTCACATTAGGATCCTTAAAGGAAATTTAGCAACTGGAGGCTCCGTAGCAAAAATAACAGGAAAGGAAGGCTTTTTATTTAAAGGTCCTGCTCGTGTTTTTGACGGAGAATATGCAGCTAATGATGGAATTAGAGAAGGTAAAGTTATATCAGGAGATGTCGTCGTTATTCGTTATGAAGGACCAAAAGGTGGTCCGGGAATGCCCGAAATGTTGAAACCAACTGCTGCCATAATGGGAGCAGGTTTGGGAAAAAGTGTAGCTTTGATAACGGATGGTAGATTTTCAGGAGGTACACATGGTTTTGTTGTGGGACATATTGTTCCTGAAGCTCAAGAAGGAGGTGTAATTTGTTTAGTTAAGGACGGTGATGAAATTATAATTGATGCTGAAAAAAACACTATTAATGTTGTTTTGACTGATCAGGAAATTAACATTCGAAGGAGGGCTTGGGTTAAACCTCCTTATAAATTTAAACAAGGTGTATTGTATAAATATATTAAAAGCGTGGCAACAGCTTCTGAGGGTTGCGTTACTGACTCTAATTAGGTTATGAACACAGATAAACAAAATATCAAAAAAAACTCTTCTAAATCAATACGTATTTCTGGAGCTGAAGCAGTTATACGATCTTTATTGGAAGAAGAAGCCAATTTAGTTTATGGTTATCCAGGAGGTGCTATTATGCCTATTTATGATGAATTATATAAGTTTCAAGATAAATTACATCATGTTTTAACTCGACATGAACAAGGAGCTACTCATGCAGCTCAGGGTTATGCTCGAACATCAGGAAAAGTTGGTGTAGCTTTGGCAACTTCCGGACCTGGAGCAACTAATTTAGTTACTGGAATTGCAGATGCTCAAATCGACTCAACTCCAATGGTTTGTATTACAGGTCAGGTAGCTTCAAATCTCTTAGGTTCTGACGCGTTTCAAGAAACGGATATAATTGGAATTTCAACACCTGTAACAAAATGGAATTATCAGATAACTAAAGCTAGTGAGATTCCTGAAATTATGGCTAAAGCATTCTATATAGCTCGCTCAGGAAGACCGGGTCCTGTTTTAATTGATATTACTAAAGATGCCCAATTCGAAGAGCTTGATTACAGTTATAAAAAGTGTACTGGTATCCGAAGCTATAGACCTTATCCGGAGTTATCTGTAGACTCATTAAAAAAAGCAGTGTTATTAATTGAACAAGCAAAAAAACCATTTATTGTTTGGGGGCAAGGAGTTATCCTAGGTCGAGCCGAAGAAGAATTTAAAGCCTTTGTAGAAAAGTCAGGTATTCCAGCTGCATGGACTATTTTAGGATTATCAGCATTACCTACAGACCATTCCTCGAATAGAGGAATGGTTGGGATGCATGGAAACTATGCGCCTAATCTTCTAACTAATGAATGTGATTTATTGATTGCAATCGGAATGCGTTTTGATGATCGAGTAACTGGAAGCTTAAACACCTATGCCAAGCAAGCTAAAGTTATTCATATGGAATTGGATCCTGCTGAGGTAAATAAAAATGTTCATGCAGATGTAGCCTTAATTGCTGATTGTAAAATAAGTTTAAAAGAAATAACAAATCGTATTTCGAACAGAAAATATCCTCAATGGATTGATCGTTTTGATGAATTGGATGCAATTGAAAATGAGAAAGTAATTGATGGAGATTTGAATCCTACCAAACCAGGATTAACCATGGGTGAAGCAATTCAAATGATTAATAAGCACACAAATGGAGATGCTATAATTGTAACAGACGTAGGTCAACATCAAATGGTAGCTTGTCGTTATGCTAAGTTTAATCAATCTAAAAGTAATGTTACCTCAGGAGGTTTAGGCACAATGGGTTTTGCTCTTCCTGCTGCTATAGGTGCTAAAATGGGAGCTTCAGAACGAGAGGTTGTTGCCATTATTGGAGATGGAGGTTACCAAATGACAATACAAGAACTGGGCACTATATTTCAGCAAAAGACAGCAGTTAAAATTGTAGTTCTAAATAATGGTTTTTTAGGAATGGTTCGTCAGTGGCAACAATTATTCTTCGATAAAAGATATGCTTCTACAGAAATGGTTAATCCTGATTTTGTTACTATTGCAAAAGGTTACCAGTTGGAAGCAAATCGAGTAAGTAAACGCGAAGATTTAGATCAAGCAGTAAAAAAAATGATTGATTCTGATAAACCCTATTTTTTAGAAGTTTGTGTAGAAAAAGAGGCTAATGTTTTTCCAATGATACCAACAGGAGCTAGTGTTTCAGATATAAGATTAGAATAGGATGGAGAAAAAAAATTATACAATTTCAGTATATTCTGAAAACAATATTGGATTACTGAATCGTATCTCAGCGATCTTTTTAAAAAGGCACATTAATTTAGAAAGTTTTTCAACTTCTGAATCTGAAATACCAAATGTTTTTAGATTTGTTATTGTAGTCAATATAGATTCAGAAAAAGTAAGAAAGATTGTACAGCAAATTGAAAAGCAAATTGATGTAATAAAAGCTTATTATCATACTGATGAGGAAACTATTTTTCAAGAAAATGCGTTATATAAGGTCAAGTCAAGTTCTTTATTTGAAGAACGTCAAATACAAAACATCATAAAAGATAGTCACGCTACTATCGTTACAGTATCTCCTGAATTCTTTGTAATCGAAAAAACAGGGTTTAGAGAAGACACCGAAAAATTAAGAAAAAATTTAGCTCCCTATGGTTTATTGCAGTTTGTGCGTTCTGGTCGAATTTCTGTGTCAAAAGCTAAAATGGGAATTTCAGAACTATTAAATACCTTTAAAAATAATAATTAAAAATTATGTCAAATTATTTCAACCAATTGTCATTGAGAGATCAACTCCATCAACTTGGAAAGTGTCGTTTTATGGATTCATCTGAATTTGTAGATGGTATCAAGATATTAGAAGATAAAAAAATAGTTATTGTTGGTTGTGGAGCACAGGGACTAAACCAAGGATTAAACATGAGGGATTCAGGTCTTGATATTTCATATGCATTACGCCAAGGAGCTATAGAGCAAAAAAGAACTTCTTATCAAAATGCGGTAAACAATAATTTTGATGTAGGCACTTATGAGCAATTAATTCCTTCTGCGGATTTAGTCATCAACCTTACACCTGATAAAAATCATACTCCTGTAGTAAACGCTATAGTTCCTCTTATGAAAAAAGGGGCAACCTTATCCTATTCTCATGGATTCAATATAGTCGAAGAGGGTACTAAAATTAGAGAAGATTTAACTGTAATTATGGTAGCGCCAAAATGTCCAGGTTCTGAGGTTAGAGAAGAGTACAAACGTGGTTTTGGTGTTCCTACATTGATTGCAGTTCACCCTGAAAACGATCCTAATGGTGATGGTTTGGCTCAATCCAAAGCCTATGCTTTTGCAACAGGAGGTCATCTTGCAGGAGTCTTAGAATCTTCTTTTGTAGCTGAGGTAAAATCTGACTTAATGGGAGAGCAAACCATACTATGTGGAATACTTCAAACTGGTTCAATTTTGAGTTTTGATAAAATGATTGAAAAAGGAATTGATCCTGGTTATGCTGCAAAACTTATTCAATACGGATGGGAAACTATAACGGAGGCTTTAAAGTATGGTGGAATTACTAATATGATGGATCGTTTATCAAACCCAGCTAAAATCAAAGCTTTTGAATTATCAGAACAGCTCAAAGAGATTTTGTCTCCTTTATTCGAAAAGCATATGGACGATATTATGTCAGGCCACTTTTCAAAAACCATGATGGAAGACTGGGCAAATGATGATAAAAACTTATTATCATGGAGAGCAAATACAGGTGAAACTGCTTTTGAAAAAACTCCAATTACCAAGCAAAATATTTCAGAACAAGAATTTTTTGATAATGGAATTTTAATGGTTGCTTTTGTTCGTGCCGGAGTAGAATTAGCATATGATACCATGGTAGCTGCAGGAATTAAAGAAGAATCAGCTTATTACGAATCACTTCACGAAACACCACTTATTGCGAACACAATAGCACGCAAAAAATTATTTGAAATGAACCGAATTATTTCAGATACTGCAGAATACGGATGTTATTTGTTTGATCATGCAGCAAAGCCTATGTTAACAAATTTCATGAAGGCAATTAACACTGACGTTATTGGTAAGGGTCTTAAATTAGTAGATGAGGGTATTGATAATAAGCAACTTATTGACATCAATGAGATCATCCGTTACCATCCTGTTGAAATGATCGGATACGAACTTCGTACTTCAATGACAGACATGAAAAAAATTATTTAATAGATGCTAGAACTTCCTTCTATAAAGGGAGTGTTAGATGCAGCTATTCGTTTAAAGGATATATGCAACACTCCACCTTTGGAATTAAATAAGCGCTTATCCTCTTTGACAGGAGCTTCTGTTTTTTTAAAGCGAGAAGATTTACAACAAGTGAGATCTTTTAAAATTAGAGGTGCTTTCAATAAAATCGATTCACTTACTCAAAGCGAAAGAAAGAATGGAATAATTTGCGCAAGTGCTGGAAACCACGCTCAAGGATTCGCTTTTGCTTGTAATCAACTTAAAATATATGGGGAGGTATACATGCCTGTTAACTGTTCTCAACAAAAAGTTTCTCGAGTAAAAATGTTTGGAGGTCAATATGTAAAAACTGTATTGGAGGGAGATACTTATGATGAATGTCAAAAGATAGCTTTAGAAAATTCTAATCGTAAATTTAAAACTTTTATTCATCCTTTTGATGACTTGAAGGTGATCGAAGGCCAAGCTACTGTAGCTCTGGAGATGTTAAACCAAAATGAAAAAGGATTTGATTATGTTATAGTTCCAATAGGTGGAGGTGGATTGATTTCGGGTATTATAACAGTATTTAAAGAGCTTTCTCCAAATACTAAAATAATTGGAGCAGAACCTCAAGGTGCACAATCTATGAAACAATCATTGAAAAAGAGAAAACGTATTTCTCTTGAAGAAATGGATCACTTTGTTGATGGTGCAGCAGTTAGACAAGTTGGAAAATTATCCTTTGAAATTTGTAAACCTTACTTAAAAAAAGTTATTTCTGTTCCAGAAGGAAAAATTTGTCAAGTTATTTTAGACCTTTACAACAAGGAAGGGATAGTTACAGAGCCTGCAGGTGCATTGTCAATAGCAGCTTTAGATCTTTTAGATTTTGATATAAAAGGGAAAACTGTTGGAGTTTTGCTATGTGGAGGTAATAATGACATACTTCGCATACCTGAAATTAAAGAACGCGCTTTATTATACGCCAATCTTAAACATTATTTTTTAATTGATTTTCCTCAGCGATCAGGAGCTCTCAAGCAGTTTGTAACTGAAGTCCTAGGCACTAATGATGATATAACTCATTTTGAGTTTTCAAAAACAAAATTTAGCAATATCGCTCCAGCTGTCGTGGGTATAGAGTTGAATTCTGCTGATGATTTAAAAGATATAATAGATCGGATGAAAATGCATAAATTCAAATTTGAATATCTAAATGAAAAAGAAAAGCTTTTTCGATTTTTAATATAAACTAAATAAAAGTTATGAGTTCTACTAGTAATGAAATTCCAAAAGAATATAAAATCCAACCCTATATTTGTGACCAATATTTGGTTAATGGAAAACTGAAAACATGGGAAGGGAATACAAGTAAAGTTTATTCAGTTATTCAAACTAAGAATAAAGATGGAATTTTAGGGCCTACTCTATTGGGATCCATTCCAGACATGGAGACTGAGAAAGCACTTGAGGCACTCGAAGCTGCTAAGGTTGCTTATAATCGTGGACAAGGATTATGGCCTACTATGAAGGTTGGTGAACGTTTAAAGTGCATGGAGACTTTTGTTGAGAAAATGAAAAAACATCGAGAAGAAGTAGTTAAGCTTCTGATGTGGGAAATTTGTAAGAATAAAAGTGATTCTTACAAAGAATTTGATCGTACTGTTGATTATATAGTTGACACTATTGAGGCTTATAAAAACATAGATAGAAAAGGAGCAAAGTTTGATAAGCAAGATGGTGTATATGCCCATATTAGAAGAGGTCCACTTGGTGTTGTATTGTGTTTAGGACCCTATAATTATCCTTTAAATGAGACTTTCTGTTTACTAATCCCAGCAATAATTATGGGAAATACAGCAATTTTTAAGCCTGCTAAACATGGTGTATTATTAATTGCACCCTTATTAAAAGCTTTTCAGGAAAGTTTTCCTTCAGGAGTAGTTAATATTTTATTTGGCAGAGGTCGTAAAATTGCAACTCCAATTATGCAAACTGGAATTGTAGATGTTTTGGCTTTAATTGGTCACAGTTCCTCTGCTGTTGCACTTCAAGACCAGCACCCTAATAAAAATAGACTTAGATTAGTTTTAGGACTAGAGGCAAAAAATCCTGGAATAATTTTACCTGATGCTGATTTAGATCTGACAATTAAAGAATGTATATCAGGAACACTTTCTTATAATGGACAAAGATGCACAGCTTTAAAAGTCCTTTATGTTCATGAATCTATTGTGGATGAATTCAACAAACGTTTTTCAAAAGCAGTTGATGATTTAAAGTTAGGTAATCCATGGGAAGACACTTTTTTAACACCTCTTCCGGAACCAAACAAACCAACCTATATTCAAGAATTGATTGAAGATGCTAAAGCTCACGGTGCTAAAGTATTGAATAAAAGAGGAGGGGAATTAAGTGTTAATTATTCATTTCCAGCAGTAGTTTATCCAGTTTCTAAAGAAATGAAGCTGTATCATGAGGAACAATTTGGACCTGTAATTCCTATTATTTCATACAAAGAAATAGATGAGCCATTAGATGCTATGGCTGCATCAGATTATGGACAACAAGTGAGTTTATTTGGCCGCGATGTCAGAAAAATAGGTCCTCTAATTGATATTTTGGCAAATTTAGTTTGTCGTGTAAATTTAAATTCTGCTTGTCAACGTGGTCCAGATGTCTACCCTTTCACAGGGCGTAAAAATTCAGCAGTGAGCACACTTAGTGTTTATGATGCACTTCGTTCATTTTCAATAAGAACTTTTGTTGCTTCAAAAGATAATTCATACAATAAAGAGATTTTAGAAAGTCTTTTAAATTCTGAAGCTTCTAATTTTGTGTCAACTGAATATTTAC
Organism: uncultured Flavobacteriaceae bacterium; assembly: GCA_913020075.1. Classification (GTDB taxonomy): domain Bacteria; phylum Bacteroidota; class Bacteroidia; order Flavobacteriales; family Flavobacteriaceae; genus MS024-2A. Next base: position 15,455 of record CAJWAE010000004.1, on the reverse strand, counting down.
TTTAATCTTTTAATTAAGAAATTTTCATGATTAATAGGAGATTAATAAATTATAGTTTATTTTTTTTCTTCTTATAATAAATCCTTATTCATCCTTAAATAAAATTTATCCTATTGATTGAAAATGAGTAATAGCAGAAACCTTTACTTTTGACGTATTGAATGTCGCGAGAGAATATAAAGGAATAGTTATTCTATTTATAGCAAATTATAGTTTTCGATTTTGGAAAATTATAGAAAATGACATCAAACCATATCCTATAATTCAAAGAGGTCATAGATAATTTTATTTTATAAATCTAATTATGGTTTAATACCCCCCCTTGTCTATTTTATTCTTTTTAGTAGCGAATCATGAAAAAATATTTAACCCAAGGGAGTGTTTTAAATGTTTAAAATTTACGTAGAACAATTTTATTCAAAACATACAATTATTCAAGTTACTTTAATTAAAAGCAGAGAAAAAATTAATAAGGCTCATAATTTGATTAAAGCACATTGCAAAAAAATTAAAGACCTTTATTTTATAAATACTATTCCTATCTTTTTAGATGATAATAGAAAACCTAAATCTGGATGGTTCATTAATAATCAATTGTATTTAAATAAAGAAGAATATAAAGTTTGGAATTATATTATTAAATCCGAAATTAAAAATGTAAGCTAGCTAATTTTTTCAAAACGTGAAAACACAAAATCTTGTTTTGTATTAAAAGGAGTAATATGTTCAAATTTTATGCACTCAAGTCCCTTAAAGTCTTTTTCGAAGTTTTTAGACAAATTTAGACAGCTGTATTGTGTAATTGTCAATCCACTACATTTCTTCGGCCCAGAATTTGAAAATGCACCTATGACCATGAAATGTGATACACTATTTGAAACTAACTGATTATATTTTTGAATTTCTTTCTTATGAGTCAAAAAATGAAATGAAGCACGATCATGCCATAAAACATATTTTTTTTTGGGTATAAAGTTAATAATATCGCTTACTATCCAAGTAACTCCTTTAGCTCGAGCTCCCAAGCGTGACTGTGCTTTTGAAATTGCTTTTTCTGAAATATCTAATAAAGTGATATCATGGTATCCTTCTTCTAATAGTGCATCAACCAAAAGACTATCTCCTCCTCCAACATCAATTATAGAAGCTGATTTATCTAATTTAAAAGTAGAAATTAAATCCATCGAAGTTTTAGGGTATTTTTCAGTCCAGCTTACTTCTTCAGGACTTTTGTTATTGAAAACGGTTTCCCAATGTTGCTTTCTTTTTTTCATAGATTAAAGATTTAACCAATAGTTTATTTTAAATGTAATATTCCATCCTGAGGATAGATTAGGTATTTTTACCTCGTTAGAATTAAAAACTAAGAAAATATCAGAAGCTGGCTTATATCGCCATTGAAATTTGGAATTAAAATTCCAAATACCCAATTGTTCATTGTATTGAAATAGATTAGAAAAGAAAATTTTATTAGTTAATGTTAAATTTGCTTTTAATCCCAATAGCCAAAAAGAATTTGAGCCCCAAGGGTCTGGTAATTCAATATCATTAAAATTAATTACTGAACTCAATTCTAAGATAGGCTGAAATCTATAACCAAATTTACCAAGAAAAGCACTTCTTTTACCATTGTTATAAAATCCTCCAGTTAATGCTTCTATAGAATAGGTGAAACGATTTTGAGGTTTAGCATTATAAGAAATATTCCAGCTAGCCCATTGATGTTGTGTGCCTTTTTTGATTTTTGCAATATTGGTTCTTAATGGATCAAAATCAGATAATAATTCAATATATTGTTTTATTATCCCAATGGATAATTTGCTCCTATTTTTAAAATTAAAAATATATGTAAATTTATCGACTTGATCTTTTTTGTCAAATTTAGTATCAAAATAGTAGATCCGCCCAATATTCAGTCCGTGTGACAAAAGAGGAATATCTTTTTTTGTGTAAACAAGATGACCTCCTGTTGTTTCAATTTTGAAATAGTTGTTTCTTTGAATAAACCCAACATCTGCAGAATAATCCTTAGAAATATACTCTTGTTGAATTCTCCAATTCCACCTCGTGGACTGATAACCTATGTGTGAGGCAAAAACGCCTCCTTGATTTTCTTTTTTTTGTCTAAAAGACTGCAAGTATAAAATCTTTCCATTCCATATATTATCAGCAGAAAAATAATTGTATTCAATTCCTACATTTCTATTAAAGATAGTTGTATTATTTTCTGAGCTTTTTAAAGATTGTTTGTTTACGAAAATAGCACTAACGTTTGAACGGTCTAGCACCTTCCTTTGGAGAGTTAATACCCCAAAATTGTTTGCATCTATTCCTTGTTTTTCGTCACTTTGAGTTTGAATATCCATGAGTCCTAGACGCCATTTTTCATCAATATTTCCGCTTAACCGAATTCCTCCAACGATCGGAGCTTCTAATCCAATTCTTCTTGAGAAAAAAGGACGTACTTTCTCATATCCAAAATTTGAAAAAAGATCTGCATTTTCAAGAAAAAATTGACGTTTTTCTGGATAAAAAAGTTCAAAGCGATCTAGATTAGTTACCTGTTGATCAATTTCTGCTTGGGAAAAATCAGGATTTACAGTTACATCTAGGTTTAGTGCTGACGTTAGATTATATTTTAAATCTCCTCCAATTTTAAAAGAGTTTTTCGGGTTTCCTGAGTTTTGTTGGTTAACCACATTAGAAGTATAGGGGATTATAGATATGTTACTTCCTTGCTTGGGAAGTGGATCATTCCAAATAAGTCTTCCTGCATAGGCTAAAGAAACGGAAGGAAACTGACGTGGAACAGGTGCCCAACTTGATTTTTCACTTGCTTTTAAATCCAAACGACTGAAATTTATACCCCACTCATTAATGTTTTCATTATACCGAATTGATTTAAATGGAATTGCAATTTCACAGATCCATTTTTCTTCATCAAATTTAACTTCAGAATACCATTTGGTATCCCAGTTTAAATCCACATTTCTACCATTATACATTGTACCGTCCCATTGTGCACCGTATGCATTTAATCCAAAGGCAAAACCTGTGCTTTGGTTATTGAACGGATCAATAGCAACAATAAAATTATCATTTTTACCAAAAGAAAAATCTCGTTTTAGGGATTCTACAATATATTTTCCCTTAACAGAATTGTTGTAAAAGATTATTGCGATATAAATAAATTCTTTATCGAAAGTCATTCTAGCTTCTGAAAATTGAGTTGATTTTCCAATATCAACAGGAGTAATCATAAAAAAATCCCTTGCAACGTTCACATTTTTCCAGATAATTTCGTTTAAAACTCCATCAATTATAATGTTTTCTGATGTCTTTTTAATTTGAAGTCTATAATTTTGTGCATTAATTTGCGCATTGATTTTTTTTGTTATCAAGCAATAAAATATAATTAAAATTGGATATGAATATCGCATTTGTCTCAATATTATTAGTCTAAATATATTATTAAAAAAAATCAGATGTTTTTAATAATAAAAGAATCCCATTTTTTCACAAAGCTATTCCATTGGTATTTTTTTTTATTTTTTAATATATTTTTTTGAAATTTACTTAGGTTTTCGTCTTTTAATAGATTTGATAAATTTTCGGCTATTAGTTTTGTTTTTTTTCCAGTACAGATACCTGTTTTATCTTTTATAACAGGTGTTCTCAATCCATCAATATCTGAAACTAGTAATGGTTTTTCATAAAAATATGATAGTGGGGTCACCCCACTTTGCGTAGCGGAATGATAAGTTTGTGCAACACAATCAGCTGCAGAAAAAAGGAGTTGAGTTTTTTCGATTGATTGAAATGTAAAATCAAATCGTACCCTATTATTAAGATTAAGTTTATTAACTAAATCAGTATATTTTTTTGAATTTTCATAACATTCTCCTGCAATATATAAACTAAAATTTTTATTTAATAATGCTTCTTCCGCAAATGATTTTATTAATAACTCAACTCCTTTATATTTTCTTATAAGTCCATAGAATAGAACAATTTTTTTTTCTTGATCCCATTTAAGTTTATTTCTTGCTATTTTTTGTGGAATTAGTTCAGGGAGGTTTTCTGGAATTGGATGAAATCCAGCCCAAATTGGTTTTAAAAATTCTTTATTGAGTTGATTTGCTACATTTTCTGATAAAGTAGTAAATAAATCAATTTTTTTTCCAAAAAAGCGATTTAAATGGGTGTCCCAGATACTTTTTTCATGAGGTTTCCAATTATCTACTAAAGCAATTTTTTTAATATCTGTGTCTATATGTTTTGCAATATTTCCGTATGCTGGTGCTAAAAAAGGGGTATAGTATCTGAATACAACTTGTTTTGGTTTTATAGAATTAATTTTTTTTGCAATCTTTTTCCAATTTAATGGATTGAATGCATGGATCTGAGGAAGAATATTTAGATTCGGTGATATTTTATCAATTGTTAATTGACTTTTACCAGGAAAAATAAATTTTGGATAGAGCTTGGTAAAAGTAAACAGTTTAACTTTTTTACCTTCTTTTTGAAGTGCTTTTGCAAATTGATGCTGTGTGTCTGAAATTCCTCCTCGAAATGGGTATGCAGGACCGATAATGATATAATCCAATGTATTTTGGGTCATTCAATCAAGAGCTAAATTCCTATTTAGACCTTTTGAATTAGTCCATATTCCGATACCAATACTCACTGCGAAATAAAATAAGAAATAACCATAAGCGATTATGTATTTTTCTATTAAAAAATAATTTAAAGGAATTACTAAATAGATTAAACCAACGATACCAAAAAATATCCCAAAATTGGGCGCCCACCTATAGAAGTCCATTAAGGCTGTAAATCCAAATATAGAGAGCATCAAAATAAACCCAAAACTTAATTGAAAATTCATTTCTAAAGAACTAAAATTTGACAGTAAAAATACAAGCATTATGTTCTGAGAAATAAAATGAAAAATAGCTATTAATTTCCATGGTCTTGGATAATAGGGTTTATATTTTTCTTTTGGATTCATGCTTCTAATTAATACAGGGAATTTATCTTTCACGTCTTCTGGACGCCATCCAGTAGGCATGAACCAAATTTTAAGTTTATCGGTCCATTTTTGTGCATACCATGCATCTCGCATTAACATCCATAAATGTTGGAAATTTATCCAAATGGGATTCCAGCTTTGAGATGGTTTTATTGTTCCGTAAACAGGAGGTTCTTCGTCTAATTCTTCTTGAAAAGTTCCAAATATACGATCCCATATACAGAATATTGCAGATAGATTTTTGTCAATATAAACTTGATTTATAGCATGGTGAACACGATGTTGAGAAGGGGTGACCAAAATGTATTCCAAAGCCCCTAACTTTCCAATATGACGTGTATGATACCAGAATTGTCCAAATAGATGTAAAGGCGAAAGTATAATAATGATTTCATAGGGAATACCTAATATAGCTGCGGGAATTAAAAATAATGCACCAAAACCAACAAGATTTGAAATACTCTGTCTCAAGGCGCATGCTAAATTAAATTCTTCACTACTGTGATGGATAATATGTTGATTCCAAAAGACATTTACTTTATGATTGAGTCGATGTATCCAATATGAAGCAAAGTCAATACAAATAAAAGCAATTACATAAAGACTTAAAGTATCCTCTAATTCAAATAGCGCAATTTTTTTAAGTATGAAGGGATAGGAGATGAGTATAATTGCAAGACCTAAAGTGTCTTTTAGGATATTAGTCATACCTGAACTCAGGCTAGCAATGGTATCCATAAATGTATAGGTTTGCTTTTTAGTAAAATGACCATAAAGGATTTCAACCACTACAAGAATAAAGAAACCAGGAATAGCCCATAACAAAATTGTTGCATACTTGTCCATAGTCAATATTTAATCAATAAATATAAGTAATTAAGAACTTATTACCCAACTTCCTTTTTTAATAAGTGGTTCGGCTTGTTTAAATTTAACTGATTTAGTTTCTCCAGTTGCAATGTTTTTGATAGTTACTTTTTCATTTCGACCAATTTTTGGTTGTTCACGTGTAATTGTTTCAATGGTTCTTTGAGAGGTTTGACTCACTCCTGAACCGACTTCTCTATTACGTTGTGCTATTTCTTCAGTATTAAGCACGTCATCCTTAGATGTATTGAAATTTTGTTTTGATTTCAAACGTTTGGCTTCCTGGATGCTAGAAGAATTCTGATTTGGTAAGCCTCCTTTAATAAGGAAAGATAAAACTTCCTTATTTAGTTCGTTTAACATGATTTTGAATAATTCAAACGCTTCAAACTTATAAATAAGTAATGGATCTTTTTGTTCATGAACAGCCAACTGAACCGATTGTTTGAGTTCATCCATTTTACCTAAGTGTACTTTCCATGCATCATCAATGAGAGCTAAAGTTATATTGCGTTCAAAGTCTTCAATAAGGGATTCTCCGTGGGAATCATATGCATCCTTGAGATTAGTTACTACATTAAGTGATTTAACACCGTCAGTAAAAGGAACTACAATACGCTCAAAAGCATTTCCTGGACGTTCATAGACTTCCTTAATGACAGGAAAAGCTAATTGTGCATTTAGAGTTGTTTTTCCATTATAGTGAGTTAATAATGAATTATAAATACGATTGATCAAATCACTTTTAGATTGGTCAAGAAACTCTTCTTCTGAAACAGGAGAAGTCATTGAAAAATTACTAATTATTTCAAATTCAAAATTTTTAAAATCATTTTTATTTTCTGCAACGAGTTCATCACAAGTGTCATATAGCATGTTAAGAACATCCAGTTTGAGTCTTGAGCCTTCTAATGCATGTTTTCTGCGTTTGTAAATCACTTCACGTTGAGCACTCATTACATCGTCATATTCCAAAAGACGCTTACGAATACCAAAGTTATTTTCTTCAACTTTTTTTTGCGCTCTTTCAATGGATTTTGTCATCATTGAATGTTGAATGACTTCACCCTCTTCTAGACCCATTCGATCCATAACTTTTGCAACGCGTTCTGAACCAAAAAGACGCATTAAGTTATCTTCTAATGATACGTAAAATTGTGAGCTTCCAGGATCTCCTTGTCGACCAGAACGGCCACGAAGCTGTCTGTCTACACGACGAGAATCATGACGCTCTGTTCCTATAATAGCAAGTCCACCACAATCTTTAACTTTTTGTAAAAGTTTAATATCTGTACCCCTTCCAGCCATGTTAGTCGCTATAGTCACTATTCCAGAGTTTCCAGCTTCCTCTACGATATCAGCTTCTTTTTTATGCATTTTTGCATTCAAGACATTATGGATTACTTTTCGAATATTAAGCATTTTACTTAATAGTTCTGAAATTTCCACCGAAGTAGTTCCAATTAAAACAGGCCTTCCTGATATAGATAGCTCGGTTACTTTTTCAATAACGGCATTATATTTTTCTCTCTTAGTTTTATAAATTAGATCATCGTCATCTTTTCTTACTAATGGACGATTTGTTGGGATTTCAATAACATCTAATTTATAGATTTCCCAGAACTCTCCTGCCTCAGTAATTGCAGTACCTGTCATACCAGATAGTTTATGGTACATTCTAAAGTAATTTTGTAAAGTGATTGTAGCATAGGTTTGTGTAGCTGCCTCAATTTTAACATTTTCTTTAGCTTCAATTGCCTGATGGAGACCATCAGAGTATCTTCGACCCTCCATGATTCGACCTGTTTGTTCGTCAACAATTTTCACCTTATTATCCATTAATACGTACTCTATATCTTTTTCAAAAAGAGTATAGGCCTTTAGTAATTGGTTCATGCTGTGAATACGTTCACTTTTAATATCAAAATCTTTAAAAAGAACTTCTTTCTTAAAGGTTTCTTTTTTTACCTCTAATCCTAGGGCTTCAATTTTAGCGATTTCACTGCCAATATCTGGTAAAATAAAAAAGTTTTTATCATCATTATCTTGAGATATTTCTTCAATTCCTTTTTCGGTTAAATCAATTTGATTATTTTTTTCATCAATTACAAATAATAGCGCTTCATCCACCTTATGCATTTCCCTATTATTATCTTGCATATGGTGATTTTCAGTTTTTTGCAACAATTGCTTTACTCCTTCTTCACTAAGAAACTTAATTAAAGCTTTATTTTTAGGTAACCCTCTATAAACTCGTAAAAGTAATATACCACCTTCGTTAGTATCTCCTGCCTTAATTTTTAATTTAGCTTCAGCCAATACATTATTCAGAAAACTACGTTGATTTGAAACTAGATTTCCGATTTTAGATTTTAGTATGTCAAATTCATGTCTGTCCCCCTCTGGAGTTGGACCTGAAATAATCAGAGGAGTTCGAGCATCGTCTATTAAAACAGAGTCAACCTCATCTACTATAGCATAATTATGTTTTCGTTGAACTAGATCCTCTGCAGTATGAGCCATATTATCCCTTAAATAATCAAAACCAAATTCATTATTAGTTCCATAGGTGATATCAGCTTCATATGCTTTTTTTCGTTCTGGACTATTAGGTTTATAGTAATCAACACAATCAATACTTAATCCATGAAATTGAAATATAGGGGCCATCCAAGCACTGTCTCTCTTAGCCAGGTATTCATTAACGGTTACAAGGTGAACACCTTTACCTGTTAAAGCATTAAGATACATAGGCAGAGTGGCGACTAGTGTTTTACCTTCTCCTGTTTGCATTTCTGAAATCTTACCTTGGTGCATTGCTATTCCCCCGATAAGTTGAACATCATAATGAATCATATCCCAAATTATGGGTTTACCTGCAGCATCCCATGAATTTTTCCATATGGACTTATCCCCTTTTAATTTAACGTAATCTTTATTTTGAGACAACTCTCTATCATAAGATGAAGCAGTAACTTCAATTGAGGTATTTTCTTTAAAACGCTTAGCTGTTTCTTTAACAACTGCGAAAGCTTCAGGAAGGAGTCTGTTTAATATATCTTCTGAGGCTTTGTCAGCTTCATCACTTAAAATATCAATTTTTTGATAAATATCTTCTTTAATATCTATATCTGAATTATTTTCAACTTCTTTTTGTAGTTTTTTAATTTCTTGTATAAATCCCTTTTTACCTTCTTCTAATTGTTTTTTAAAGTATAATGTTTTTTGTCTTAAATCATCATTAGAAAGTGATTCAAATTTTTCTCGGTATATATTTATCTCTTTAACCAAAGGGGTTATCGTACTTAAGTCTTTTTTGGTTTTATCCCCAATAAAAGTTTTTAATATTTTGTTTAATATGCTCATAAACTTTGACCGCTATATTGTTTTATAAAATTCAAAAGTAAATAAAAAAAAAGCCTCTGAAAGAGACTTTTTAAATTCGTTAATGGAATCATCAATATTCATCTTCATTCCAAAGATAATCTTCTTCAGTCGGAAAGTCTGGCCAAATTTCATCAATAGATTCATAAATATCTTCTTCATCCTCCATTGACTGCAAATTTTCAACTACTTCAAGAGGAGCCCCAGTTCGAATTGAAAAGTCAATTAACTCATCTTTAGTTGCCGGCCAAGGTGCGTCACTTAAATAAGATGCAAGTTCTAAAGTCCAATACATAATCTTTTTTTTTGCAAAAATAAATTTTTATAGAAAGTAAACAACTTTTTTAACCATTAATTACCATTCCATTTTATTTCTTCAACTTTTAAATATGATGCAAAAGTCCTTGAAAGTGTAAAGAAATAGTCAGAGAGACGATTCAAGTAAGCAATTAAAATATTAGAAACAGGTAATTCAGAGTTTAGTTCGGTAACAAATCTTTCAGCTCTTCTACAAACACATCGAGCTAAGTGAGCGTAGGAAATTAAAATATGTCCTCCAGGTATGATAAAATTATTCAATTCAGGTAGCTCTTCAGTTAATAAATCGATTTCATTTTCTAAAAAATTTACAGCTTCAGTCTTGATAGGTGTCAGACTTTTCGGAAAATTATTTTCGGATTCTACAGCTAATTGTGCAGCAACTGTCATCAATTGCTTTTGGATCTCAAGTAGAGTTTTCTTAATGGAATAGGTTTCGGTAGTGTCTTTTATCAAACCAATCCATGCAATTAGTTCGTCAACAGTTCCATAAGCTTTAATACGAGTATCGTGTTTGGGGACTCTTTTACCTGATATAAGACTCGTTACTCCACTATCACCTGTTTTTGTGTAAACTTTATTTTTCTTCATAATCTCATTTGATAAAATTGTAAGTATTTTATAATTTAAAAATGTATTGATTTGTGTAAAAATGAAATTCTAAAACAATAATCAAACATCTTTTTTAATTTTTTAATCTACCGCTTATTGCTAGGAGAAAATACAAAAGAGCTATTAATATGGCCCATCGAGCTATTATATCTCCATATTTTACGTAAAAAGTTATTGTGTTTCGAGGAGCTATATTTCCGGTAAGAACAGATTTTGTATTATATGCTGTTTTTTCAAGGATTTCACCCTTAGCATTTATGAAACACGAAATTCCTGTATTAGCACTTCGAGCTATATCACGTCTAGTTTCGATAGCTCGTAAACGAGTATAGCTTAATAGCTGTCTGTGACCAGGTGTTTCTCCCCACCATGAGTCATTGGTTATTACGGCTAAAAAAGTTGCACCTTCTTTAACATAGCCTGTAACATATTCACCAAAAATAGATTCCCAGCATATAACTGGTCCGGCTTTTTCATTAATCCTAGGATGAATAAATACTGATCTTTTTTTTTGAATAATTCGACTTGCAACCGTACCACCAAAATCAATTAAAATATCGCCGATTAAAGGTTTTAAAATTGATTTAAAGGGCATATTTTCAACACCAGCCACCAATTTTGACTTATGATAATATTCTGGTATTTCATTGAAATATTCACTCAAAGCACTGTTATAATATTCAACCCAAAGACCTTTTCGAGCTAAATTGGCTGTTAACGATGGTGCTTTTGATTGAACAAAAAGATCATAGTATTGAATTCCGGTAATAAGTTGTGTATTTGGAAACTCAGACAATTCTTTTTGAATTCCTTGATGAAGTTTAGTTTCAGTATATGACTTCAATTCTTCTCCTAGACCATCTGCAAAATAGGTTTCAGGGGCTAATATGTAGTCTGTTTTAGACGTAATATGCGGTTTTAGTTGATTAAATAATTTTCTTAAAAAGGTTGAATTTGTCAATTCGTATTTTGTTTTGTAAGGATCAATATTAGGTTGAACTAAAGTCACCATAATTGTTTTTTGTTTGTCTGGGACTCTTTGGTAAAGTAAAAGTGACAAGCATATTGGCAATGCTATGGCTAGTAAGGGATAAATAGTCTTTCGAATAAGTAGTTTAACACCTGAAGAGGTATTATGTTTTTTAATGATCGAATACAACCAAACATTTATGGTTAGCACCCATAGAGATCCTCCAAAAACTCCAGTATATTCGTACCATTGAATCCAATAAATTTTTTCAGAAAAAACATTTCCAAAATTTAGCCATGTCATGGAAATATCCCAATAAAGGTGAAATTTCTCAAAAGTAAGCCATAATGCAATTAGAAAAATATATGAACTACGTTGATTTAATCTTCCTTTAGTCCAGTGGAAAAGACTAAAAATTAAAGTATAAAGAAGACTATTGGTCAGATTTACAAATAACATTCCGAACACGGATGAGTTAATTAGCCACCAAGTGGTAATCAAATTCCAAATTAAAAAAGTTAAATAACTGTATGCAAAAACTCGAACTCCCTTTCTTTTGTTCTTATCTCTTCCTATGTCTTCTTCTAAATAAAGAAGAGGTATTAAAGCTACAAAAACCATCAATGTTAAACCTTGGGTTGGCCATGCTAGTCCAAGAGCAAGACCTGAACCAATAGAAAGCGATAAATGAATTAGATTTTTAGACATTTTCTACGAATTTAAATTTTTTTGAAGCTAAATCAATTACTATATTGCAAAATAATACAATTTTTATTTGTGAATTATATCAAAAAAAACATTCCCAATTTTTTTACTTCATTAAACTTTTTATGTGGATGTTTTGCTACCTATTTAGCTTTTAAAAACCTATTTGAAGCTGCTTTTTTTATGGTTTTTTTAGGGGCTTTTTTCGATTTATTTGATGGTTTTTTTGCCCGTTTATTTAAGGCAGAGAGTAGTTTTGGATTGCAATTTGATTCAATGGCAGATTTAATTACAAGTGGACTAGTTCCGGGTGTAGTGATGTATAAATTATTTTTAGAAATAGGTATTCGTGAGATTGATTTCTCTTTTATATTTCTTCAAAATAATTTTGTTTTTTCTGCAGCTCCATTTGGGTTAGTTGGATTTTTAATTTCCTTAGGAGCAGCTATAAGACTATCTAATTTTAATATAGACAACCAACAGCGCTATGAATTCAAAGGTCTTCCCGCACCTGCAAATGCACTGTTTATTGTTTCTTTACCATTGCTACTTGAACATCCTTTTTTTACTTTTTTAAAACCTTTTCTAGCAACTTATCCTACCCTACTTTTTATTACATTGTTTTCTGCTGTTTTAATGAATGTGAAGTTACCTTTATTTTCATTTAAAATACAATCATTTTCATTCTCAAAGTATAGTTATCAGCTGATTTTATTAGCTTTAGCTTTTCCTGCTTTTTATTTTTTACAATGGGTAGCAGTTCCTATTATGATTCTTTTATATCTATTTTTAAATGTTATAAAAAATAGTTTCAATTAATTATTAGAGGGTAATATTTAATCTACTCTTCGGTAAAGTTATCTTTAAAAAAAACATAACTTTAATATCTATTTTCTTAATGAATAAACTCTTAATTTCTAAAATAAAAGTTTCTTTTTTCTAAGTTCAAAGTTTTGTCCAAGATATACTTTGCGAACCATTTCGTCAGCTGCTAATTCTTCAGGTGCACCAGCTTTTAAAATATTTCCTTCGAACATAAGATATGTCTTGTCGGTTATGGCTAATGTCTCTTGAACATTATGATCTGTGATGAGAATCCCTATTTTTTTCTTTTTTAGATGAGCAATAATTCGTTGAATATCTTCAACGGCTACAGGGTCTACGCCTGCAAACGGCTCATCTAGAAGAACGAATTTTGGATCTGTAGCTAATGCTCTTGCAATTTCAGTTCTTCGTCGTTCTCCACCAGAAAGCAAATCTCCTCTATTTTTTCGAATGTGAGCTAATCCAAATTCTTCTATGAGTGATTCCATTTTCTCTTTTTGAGCAGCTTTGTTTAAGTCGGTCATTTGAAGAACGCTTAGAATATTGTCTTCAACACTCAATTTTCTGAACACAGAAGCTTCTTGTGCAAGATAACCAATGCCTTGTTGTGCCCTTCGATACATGGGAAATTTAGTAATATCTTGATCTAACGACTCCGTTTCCGGGGTTAGAATGCTCTGAACTTCTAATGCTCTAATCATCGTTAGCTTGTCCGACATCGCCTCTACATAGCTTGCGTGTGGCAACATTATTTGGGTCGCTCCCCATTGATCAGCGCTTTCAGCGATTAATAGTAATTCCTCGTCTACAGAAGGAATCAAAATATCCACTTGCAAATCAAAACATAACTTTTTTAGTGCCCCTAAAAAATCAGTATCCGTTGCTAATGGTATTTGTCTCTTGTTGCTCAAAGGGATTGTCGGATCAATATTGGAAATATCTGAGTCAACAAAATATAAATCATATCGATCTGCAAGTAGGCGGAAAATTGCCTCGTTCCCTGCGCCACCGCCTCCGGTGATCATTACGACTTTTTTTCTAACACTCATATTTTATAGTTCCGAGTTAAATTACTTATTAATCGAATTTTTGGATTGTAACTTTAAACTTAGAACTTCCAAGTTTAAAAAAACTAGGATAACGAATGGGGTCAGCGATCCTTAGATGGTTAAATAAATCTAATATAGATTTATTTACATCGAGACTACTATCCTCAGGCAATCGCCTGGGATAGTAACTTATGTCTCCTTTCTGTTTTTCAGCATTCCCCGAAATTTCATCCGGGCGACTTAAAAAATCACGACATAATTTGAAGGTTTTATGCGCCTGTATGGCCCTAAGCTCTTCGATCAATTCAGAGCCATCAAAAGTCATTTTATCTTGTAAAAATATCACACCGCTATCAACCTCATCAGCTGCGTCTAGAAGAGTAATATAAACTACATCTTCACCATCCAATATTTGCCATGATAATGGCGACCAACCCCTACCTTGAGGAAGAGCACTTTCATGAACCACAAGATTGAAACGAAACTTTTCTCTGAACGCCAGAGGGACTATCTTATCGAAGCCTAAATAAAAGCATATGTCACCAAATAGCGGTTCATATAGCTCATGAACCCATCTTACCGCGTGCCCACTTAAAAGAAGCTCTAAACAGAAACCTGTAATATGGTCATTAATCCAGCTTCCTTTAGCCGTCGCCAGGACTACTTGTTTAGCTGAATCTGCAGTCTGACCACTATATTGAACACAACCATTTGAAAAGCGAAACATAAAACAGGCCTCAACATCAGATGACCCATCAACTGGATTGATAATTGGCATTAATAGCAAAACCATCTCGGCCGACTTCATTACTAATTTTGCCAGCATGTCTCTCACGCTTCTATCTAGGGAATAACTAATAACCATTGAATCATCTGTAAGACAATACTGATGTTTGATAACCCCCAAAACTAGCCCGTTGTATTCAATACTGAAAAGCGAGCAATCATTAGCATCAAGATCATTTTGGAGGATTGCTTCAACGCTATCCATGCTCTCAAATGAATAGCCCTCTAAAGCTCCAAAAGATAAAGCATCAGCCCCTATATGAAAAATTTGCGAGGTATCGGTTATCTTGGATAATCTTAAATGTACCAATTCAGCAGATAGCGGCAAGATTCCTTGCAATACCCTAAGGTCACCAAGCCCATCAACGTACTTCGATATTCGAGAGCTAAGATCAGAATTCTGCTCTGTATTGACAATACTCTGTCGTAGATACTTTGACAACATTCCCTCAGACACATCATTATAACTGCCAAGGTAATGGATTAAGTCTTCTTTCTGCAATGCCTCGCAGGCGGGTAATTGATTGTCAGCGAGAGATATCACCAAGGCAGGAAGTCCCATACACATTCTCTCCCACATGGTTGTGCCTCCAGCACCAATTGCAAGATCTGCAACACCCATTAGGCTAGCAAGATTGGGTAACGATTGATGGAGATAAGTTTTAGGCCTTCTACTTATCAGTTCTTTTAAATCTGATAAGAATGGATAGTTACTACCAACTACTACATCGACTTCCAGAAAACTAAATTCGTCCTGCGATAGTGCTTTGAGTGCAAGAGTTGTCATATTTTGCCAATCAGTGCCTCCGAAATAAACCAACACTCTATTTATAATTCCACTTCTTGCCAATAGGATTTTTCTAGAGGCCCTATATTCAGGGGCCAAAATAGCGTATCGCAAACCCAA
>CAJWAE010000003.1 GCA_913020075.1 uncultured Flavobacteriaceae bacterium | reverse complement strand
TTTTTCTCAACTTATCGAATAATATTTACTGATGATTTAGTTTGTTATAATTTTTATATTAAGATTCAATTAATTGTTTATCAATTAATTGAATCTTATGCTATCATAATAAATAGACAGATTATATGATAAATTTAATTGAACAAAGTTTCTCAAAGGTTGATGAAAATAAAGAATTATTTGTAAAAAACTTTTATTCAGATTTATTTGAGTTAGCACCTGAGTTGGAATATTTATTTAAAAATACATCAAAAGAAAGGCAAGGCGAGAAATTATACGAAGCATTAGTTTTGTTAGTGGAAAATTTAGAATCACCCGAAGTTATTAAAGATATGTTAAAACCTTTGGGGCGTGCTCATGTTGGATTTGGAGTCCAACCAAAACATTACAGTATTGTGGGACAATGTTTGATATCATCAATTAAAAAGTTGAATGGTGATAATTGGAATGCAGAAGTTGAAAAGGCTTGGTTAGATACTTATGAGGTGGTATCTCAGATAATGATTGACTAGTTTTTTATGAATAGAATAGATGTTGAATTAAAGAAAAAACAGATTAAAGAATTAAAATCTTTAGAAAAGATTGTTGATTCTAAAGGAGATCCAAATGTGTCAAAGCTTTTATCTAAAAGGCAGCGTTTTTTAAAAAAAAATAATCCATCAAAATTTGAGGTTTGGTTCTGGAACCAATCATACTTGACAACAGGACTTATTGTTACAATTGTGTTTATTACGTTGAGTTACATATCTAATGGAAATACTTTATTGAGTTTAATACTTAATTCAATTGAACCACTTAGTGTTTTGCTTGCGGTTATGATTTTCATCAAAGAAACTCCCGAAAGAAAGAAACAATATAACTATCAAGCTCTATCTACAATCGATAGTGCATCAGGAATTAAAAACAGTAAAGCAAGAATAGTTGCTCTTCAAGATCTTGTAGACGAGGGAATTAATTTAGATGAACTAGATCTTAATAATGCTAATTTAGAAGGTATTGAAATAAATGGTGTTGAAATTAAAAAAGGGATATTTACTGGGGCCAACTTAAGCGATGCAGTTATGCACTTAGCAAACCTTCAAAAAGGAGAATTCAGTAACGTTTATGCACCAAGTTTTCAAATAAGATTTGGAAACCTCAGTTTTTCAAATTTCAAACAATCAAATTTTAGCAATGCAGATTTCAGCAATTCTAATCTGATGTTTGCAAACTTCGAAGATGCAAATCTAAGTGGAGCTAAGTTTAGAAACGCAAAATTAAGGGGAGCAAAATTCAAAGGTGCATATCTTAATGGTGCGGATTTTAAGGGTGCAAGTATTGATTTAAATTCATTAAAAAAAGGTAAACTTGAAAACGCAATTTTACCAAACGGAGAAAAATATAAATCAAACAAAGTTTAAAGTTTTGGGGTTAAAAAAATGCAGATCCTAAAAAAGTTAAAATCACCTTATTATTAATGAACTTTAAAATATCATAAAGTTATTAGCAAATGGATAGTTATAAAATCATGTCACATACATTCTAACTATAAGTACATTTTCAAATCATACCCAACAAAACTCCTCCCTAACTTATCACAAACTCTTCCTGTAGTTCCACTTCCCATAAATGGGTCTAATATCAATTCAAACTCTTTAGATGTTTGAAGAATTGGTAGGGTGATAATTTCTTCAGGGAATGGAGCAGGGTGTTCTCCTTTAATATATAACTTATGTTAGATTTAACAGAAGTTATAATTAATTTATCATGGGTTTTTATATATAGAATCTAATTGTCATCAAATATTTTCTGGAATAAATCGCCATATTTAATTTGAGAAATCTATTCCTTATCAAGAGAGTACTTTAACCTTTCTATTTCATCTTCTTGTTGTTTGGAAAATGGAGTAGAAGATGTTTTAAAATTTAAAACCCTATAAATCAATGACTTATAGGGTTAAAAAGTGGTACCTCCAGGAATCGAACCAGGGACACAAGGATTTTCAGTCCTTTGCTCTACCAACTGAGCTAAGGTACCCCGCTTTTAAGCAAGGACAAATATATGCGCCTTTTATGTTCTTACAAAATCATTTAAGCTAATTTCTTTGTAATTTTATTTTTTTAACAAGGAAGAGATGGAGCTTATTATTGATATTGGGAATACTTTAATCAAATATTATGTGTTTCAGGACAATAATATCCTCGATTCAAAGAAGAATATAATAGAAAATTGGCGTTATTCCCTTGAAGTAATTAAACTAAAATATCCCAATATTAAATCAGTTATTCTTTCAGATGTTAATGGTTCATTCAAAAATGACTTAATAGAAGTACTTCAGCCTCTAAATATTTTACATTGTACGATTGATCTAAAGCTTCCTTTTACAACTAAATATTCTCCCTCAAAACAATTAGGTTCAGATCGTATTGCACTGCTTGCAGCATGTTGCCTGTTGCATCCAAAAAAAAATAGATTGGTGATTGATCTAGGTAGTTGCATAACGTATGATATTCTTGACAAACAAAACGTTCATTGGGGGGGATCTATTAGTCCTGGCTTTGAGATGCGTTACAAAGGGATGCATGAATATTCTAGTAAACTGCCCTTGATTAAATTCAAACGATCTGAAAGTATTATAGGAACCTCTACTATCTCTGCAATCCATTCAGGGATATATAATGGAATTTTGAATGAATTATCTGGTAATATTAAAAAGTATAATGAGACTTTTGAAGATTTAACTATTATTTTAACAGGAGGAGACGCTGAAAGGTTGCCTAAATCATTAAAAAATAGCATATTTGCCCATTCAAATTTTTTAGCAAAAGGTTTAAATTACACTCTAGCAATGAATACATTTTTATGACAAAATACAAATTGCTTTTAATTCTGGTTTTTTTTTCCAGTGTTCTTACCGCTCAAAATGGGTCTACTTCTCCATATTCTTCTGGTGGATTAGGTGAACGAAATTTTAATGGAACCCAGGCTGCAAGGCACATGGGAGGATTAGATGTTTTCACAGACTCTATTCATGCAAATTTAAATAATCCTGCTAGTTATGGTTTCCTTAAATTGACAACTTTCTCTGTTGGAGTTCATTACAAGAGTAATAATTTAGCATCAGATACTGCTTCTCAAAATACTGATACTGCATCACTTGATTACCTTTCCATTAGTATTCCTGCAGGAATTTTTGGTTTTGGTTTTGGTATTATCCCTTTCACCTCAGTTGGCTATCGTATTGAAGGAATTTCAGAAACAAATAATTTAGAAACTTTAAATCGCTTCGAAGCAACAGGTGGAATTAATCAGACTTATCTTTCAATTGGCTTTCCGGTCGCAAAATATTTTGCTTTAGGGGCTACTATAAATTATAATTTTGGTACCTTATTTTACAGAACAGGTCAATATGTTGAAGGAATAGATAACGGAACTTTTTTAACAAATCAATCAAGTCTCTCGGGATTAAACTATCAGTTTTCTGCGCAAGCAAATATCCCAATTAAAAAAAAATACACTTTTCAAGGAATGTTTAGCCATCAGCCTGAAGCTCCATTAAACTCACAAAATAATAGACTTTTTTATACACAATCACTTTCTTTGGAATCTGTATCGGATTTTGTTGAAATTAATTTAAAGCCATCAGGTTTAGAAAAAACTGTTTTAGATGTTTCAGAAACTAATCGTTTAGGTATGGGTTTTGGAAAAAATAAAAAATGGTTTCTAGGTGTTCAAACAAATAGAATAAAGTCTTCTGATTTTAGTAACGAATTTTATGTTCGTGAAAATATCAGCTATAAAGATTCAAAACAGTGGATAGTTGGAGGTTATTATATACCAAATTATACTTCATTGACAAGTTTTTGGAGTCGAGTAGTATATCGATTTGGTTTCAGAACAGAACAAATGAGTATTGTATTTAATGATATTCCTCTTACAGAAACTGGCTTGTCTTTGGGCTTTGGCTTGCCATTGGGAAATCTTTCCAATGCGAATATTGGTTTAGAAATTAGTCAACGTGGACAAACCGATTCAGGATTACTAAAAGAAAGAATGATAGCTTTAAGAATCGGATTATCTTTAAACGATGTTTGGTTTGTAAAAAGAAAGTATAATTAAAATTTAAAAGAATGAAAAAAATTCATCTTACGATATCTTTATTTTTAGGATTTATTTTCTCAAACCCAATCTGGGCTCAAAGTACAGATTTGTGTATGCAAGACTTGTCTATTTTTGCAGAGTATACAAAAGTAAAAAACTTCAAAGCTGCTTATGAGCCATGGGCGAATGTTAGAAAAAATTGTCCATCTATTAATGCCGCTATTTACTCTTATGGAGAACGTATTTTAAAAAACTTAATTAAAAATGGAACTCCAGAACAGATAGAAGCTTCTAAAAAAGATTTGATTCAGCTTTATGGTGAATGGATAAATTATTTTCCAAAGAAAAAAAATAAAAGCGTTTTAGGAGATATTACTAGCAAAAAAGCTCAAGCACTTTTGGACTATAAAATGGCAGACATTAAAGAAATATACGAAACGTTTGATGAAGCATACACTAAAGATGCAGCTAGCTTTACTAACCCAAAGCTTTTGTATAATTATTTTAAAACACTTTATGATCGATACAAATCAGGAGATGAAGAAGTAACCACTGAACTTCTTTTTAATAAATACGAAGAAATCTCTGAAAAATTTGAATTTGAAAGTATTGAACTTTCTAAAAAGTTAGATATAATACTCACAAAAGAGGAAGCGGGAACTCCTTTAACAAGTAAAGAAACTAGAAATAAAAGAGCTTATAACATAAATTCAAATGCAATTGGAACTTATTTATCAAATTTTGATAAAATAATAGTTAAAGAGGCAACTTGTCAAAATCTAATACCTCTATATCAAAGAAATTTTGAAGCTAATAAATTAGATTCAGTTTGGTTAAAACGTGCTGCAAGTAGAATGGACAGCAAGGAATGTTCGGATGACCCTCTTTTTGTAACTCTAGTAGAAGCGCTTCATTCTATAAAGCCATCTGCCGATTCAGCTTACTATTTGGGATTATTGAAAGATAAGCGTGGAGAAAACAATCAAGCATTAAAGTACTATGAAGAATCAATAGCTTTAGAAACGGATAATTATAGAAAAGCTAAAATTTTAATGAAGATTGCTTCAAAATTCAAAAATGCAGGACGAAGATCTTCCGCAAGAAGTTATGCAAAAAAAGCATTAGGTTTTCAACCATCTTTAGGAAGAGCATATCTCCTAATAGCAGCATTGTATGCAAGTAGTGCAAATCAATGTGGAGACTCTCAATTTAACAAAAGAGCAGTATATTGGTTAGCTGCTAGCACAGCTATTAAAGCTGGTCAAGTAGATGCATCACTAAAAAAAATAGCAAAACAGACAGAAGCAAGTTATATAGGTAGAGCACCCAGCAAAACAGATATTTTCACTGAAGGCAATCAAGAAGCTATCATAAAATTTAATTGTTGGATCAATACAAGTGTTAAAGTACCTAAACTCTAAATGAAAGTTTCTTTGATTTTTTTAAATAAATGGGTTCTGGTCTTTTCCATTTCTTTTTTTATTTCTTGTGAGGATAGTACCCAATTAATCAAAGAACTCAATGCAGATCGTCAAGATCCAATTGGCACTGCAACAAATATTCGTATGGTTTATACAGATTCTATTAAAATCCAAGCTATTTTAATCGCTCCAAAACACATAGATTATACTAACCTAAGTTTTAGGTATGCAGAATTTCCTGAAGGATTAAAAGTTATTTTTTATGATGCTTTTGGAAACGAAAATGAAGTTATTGCAGATTATGGTATTCTTTATAGCGACACAAAGCTTATTGATCTGAAGGGAAATGTTAAGTTGAAGTCTCACGAGGGGTCTATATTAAAAACAAATCAATTGTTTTGGGACGCACAGACGGAATGGCTTTTTACAGAAGAGCCTTTTACTTTTAAGGATATTGATTACGATTTTGAGGCTCTTAGATTGGATACCAACAAAGATTTCACTAAATTACAAACAGGAGCTTTAATCGGAACTATTTTGGTTTCAGAGCCCCTAGATACTTTATAATTTAAATGAAAAGTTTTCGTATTTCAGAAATTTTATATTTTGTTGTAGCTATACTTTCTAGCTTTGAAACAATTTCCTTATGGAATTCTAATACCCCTAAGGCATATCTTTTTATTGGTTTTGCTTGTTTGTCAACCTTTATGGGTTTATTTAGAAGATATTATAGAAAAAAATTCAATCAAAGATCTAATAAATTCAAATGATAATCTCTGATATTGTTATTGTTATCAGTTTGATTCTTTCTGCATTTTTTTCAGGTATGGAGATTGCTTTTATTTCTTCTAATCGAATTTATTTGGAAATTGAGAAGCTCCAAGGTGGGTACGAGGCTAAAGTGCTGAAAAATATAACTAAAAAGCCTTCTCGATTCATTGCAAGTATGCTTCTTGGAAATAATATAGCTTTAGTGGTTTATGGAATTTTTATGGGAGAAAGAATACTTCAAATTTTTCATCCCCAAACCTTATTAACTGACGAAGCTAGCTTACTTACTGTATTTTATCAATCTATCATTTCTACTGGGATTATTTTACTTACAGCCGAATTTTTACCCAAAGTTTTTTTTCAACTTTACGCAAATACATTTATTAGAATATTTGCGCTCCCGGTAGCCGTATTTTATTATATATTTTATCCAATAACGTATTTGATAATAAATTTCACAGATATTATTTTAAAACAATTTTTTAAAACTGACTCTGATGAAGTCCAGCTTTCTTTCTCAAAAGTGGAGTTAGGAAACTATATAGAAGAGCAGCTAGAGTCTTTTAAAGATAAAGAAAATCTAGATTCAGAAATACAAATTTTTCAAAATGCACTAGATTTTTCAGATGTAAAAGCAAGAGAGGCTATGGTTCCAAGGACAGAATTAATAGCTGTTGAAGAAGAAACATCTCTAAAGGATTTAAGAGCCTTATTTATATCAACAGGTTTATCTAAAATTCCTGTATATCAAAAAACTATTGATAATGTTTTAGGATATATTCACGCTTTCGAAATGATAAAAAATCCAAAATCTTTAAAAAAAATACTGCTGCCGGTAGCTTTTGTTACTGAGACAATGCTTGTAAATGATGTTCTAAAATCATTAACACGTCAACATAAAAGTATTGCAGTAGTCATTGATGAATATGGAGGAACTTCAGGAATAGTTACAGTTGAGGATATAGTAGAAGAATTATTTGGAGAGATAGAGGATGAGCACGACACCATAGAACACTTCGAAAATAAAATTGATAATAATAAATTTGATTTTTCTGCTCGACTTGAAGTAGATTATCTTAACCAAAAATATAATTTATCTTTACCTGAAAGTGAATATTATGAAACGTTAGGGGGTTTAGTAGCATATATTACTGGAAAAATTCCTAGTAAAGATGAAACGATTGAAATACCTCCTTATATTTTTAAAATAAAAAAAGTTTCAGCTACTAAAATTGAACAAATCATTTTAATTAAAAATAATCAGAATTAAACATATACTTTTAAAGGCGTTGCGCTTTCTTAATTCAAAGTAATACCTTAATTTTGCAAACTATCTTAAACAGAAATTATGGCCGTTTTAGGAAAAATTAGACAACGATCCATCTTCTTGATTTTAGTAATTGGAATGGCTCTTTTTGCTTTTGTAATATCAGGAGTACTTGATGGAAGTTCTTCAAATACTGGACCTACAGATCCAATAGGAGTAATAAATGAAGAAAAAATTGATACAGATTATTTTCGCCAGATGGTGGAACAAACAGAAAGAACTTATAATTACTCAGCCTTGCAATCGGTTCAATTAGTTTGGAATCAAGCATTGAGAAACACTATTTTTGATCAACAATTCGAATCTCTAGGAATTGATGCAGGAAAAGATCAACTCGAACAAATCATTGCTTCTGATGAGAATGTTATTAGTAATACTAATTTTCAAAATGAAACCGGTTTCTTTGACTTTGGAATTTTTACAAATTATCTTGCCCAGATGAAAGCTGAAAATCCAATAGCTTATGAAAATTGGAAATATCAAGAAAAAAGTATAATTGGAGTAGCTAAACAAAGGATTTATCTGGATCTTATTAAAGCTAGTTCAGGAATGACTAAAGCTGAGACTCAATCTATGTATCATTTAGAAAATGATAATATTAACATTCAGTTCGTTCAACTTCCTTTTGATATTATTCCAGATAGTTTGATAAAAATTTCTGATTTAGAAGTTAAAAATTATATAAAAGAAAACAAAAATAAATTCAAAAGAGATGCTTCTCGTAATATTCAATATGTTGCCTTTAGAGAAAACCCCACAGAAGATGATTTATCCAAAATTCGCCTTCGTCTTGATGGCTTAAAAGAAGAACGAATATCATATAATGATGTCTCTAAATTAACAGATACCATTGAAGGATTTAAAAGAACAGATAAAATTTTGGATTTTGTAGATCAGTATTCTGAAGTTTCTTTTGATTCCGTTTATAAAGCTAGAGGAGAATTAAACAATGAATACGCAGATATTCTATTTAAGTTGACACCAGGTGAAGTATTTGGCCCTTATAAGGACGGAAGAGAATTCAAAATATCAAGACTGATTGATCTAAAAGAAAATGCATCTCTCAGAGCTAGTCATATCCTATTAGCTTATAAAGACGCTACTCGAGCAAATCCTTCTATTATACGTTCCAAAAAAGAAGCAAGACTTGAAGCTAATCGAATCTTAAAAATTGTTAAACGAAGTTCCGGAAAATTCGAAGACTTAGCACGTCAATTTTCAGATGGTCCTACAAAAACACGGGGAGGAGATTTAAGTTTTTTCCGTGAAGGAGAAATGGCTCAAGAATTGTTTGATTTTGTGAATAAAAATCGTGTTGGACGCCTTGGATTAATTGAAACTGAGTTTGGTTTTCATGTTGTCAAAATAACAGATAAAGACGATTTAGCACTTATTGCAGATGTAGTTGCAGCTGCAGTTCCTTCAGATAAAACTTCAAACGAAATATTTAGAAATGCCACTCAATTTGAAATGGATAGTAATGAAACTGGAGATTTCATTGGGCTTGTAGAAAAAAGTAATTATGACTTAATACCTGTTAAACAAATTACAGTATTGGAAGAAAATTTACCTGGATTACCAAAACAACGGGCTATAGTTCGTTGGATTTTTGAAGAAGATTCCAAAGTAGGTGATGTTAAAAGATTTTCTATTAGCGATGGAGGTTATTCAGTTGTTCAACTTACTTCTAAAGTAAAAGAAGGACTAGCAAATATAGATGATGTCGGGTCTCAAGTAAGAGAAATTTTAAAGAAAGAGAAAAAAGCAAAATTAATTAAGGAGCGATTCAAGAATAAAGTTTCATTAGAAAATTTAGCTGAACTAGAAGACATAAATATAGAAATAGCATCAGTAATTAATCAAAAAAATCCATCAATTGTAGGTGCTGGAAATGAACCTTACATTGTCGGTGTTGCATTTGCGATGAAGGAAGGCGACACTTCTCAACTAATAAAAGGGAATAATGGGGTATATAAAGTTCTTTTATTAAAAAAAAATATAGTTGAAGAATTAGATAGAGATAGTTATGTTAATTATGCTAGAACAATAAGACAAAGACAAAGTGAAAGATTATCTGAAAGCATATTCAAAGCTTTAGAGTCTGCTGCTTCAATTGAGGATAATAGATCTCTGTATTATTAAATACCTTAACTATAAAGAATTACCATTTTGCGTTGATTTTTTTTAGAAATAAAGATGATTTAATGTTTGTTGTGAATCATTTTTTCAAACGGGATTATAGTCCGAAAGCCTTTGTCCTTGAAATATTCAACTGTAGTATCATTACCTGAAGCTAAAACAAAATCTCCACCCCATGCTCCTAAGCTTTTAACGACCCCTTTAAAGTCTTTAAAATAAAGTTTTTGTACTGTAGTTTTATTTAGTAATAAAGCCAATAGAGATTCGTGTTTCAATAATAGAAAATTAAATTTTTCTTGACTTTTACATTCTATGATATCCTCAGTTATTTTATTGATTTTATTTATAAAATCTTTTGTTAGAGTATCAATTTCGAAAGTTCGAATAGCTTTTTGACTACTCTGCTTTTTATTGAGATAGACAAAAAATAATTGTTTTGAAAAAGGTGGGTTAAAAGAAACATTTTCTATTTCTGGATTGTACATGTTTCGAGTGAAACAAATGGGTCCACTCGCTTGTGCGCAGGCCAAATCATATCCACTTCCACCAAAACTATTTTCTAATAATTCATATGAATTTATATTTGCCCAATTTGCGATATTGGAAATGAGAGTTGAGGAACTTCCTAGACCCCATTTTCTGTCAAATTCTAAATACATCTCTACTTGTGCTCCTCTATTTAAAAAAGAGGAATTTCTTTTTTTAGCAAAAACCAAGATTTTTTTGAGTCGTAACCCAACTTTAAAGTCTGTCGTTTCTTCAATCTCTAGAGAGGGAAGCTTAAATTTAATTTCAAACCATAATAAGCCATTTTGGTCAAAACTTTTCCAAATTAGGTGTTCAGAATCATCATCGTTAACAATTAATTTTTGTCCTTTTTTACAGGGTATTGCCAAAGACTTTGCTCCTCCAAGCACAGCATATTCTCCTGTAAGTAAAAGTTTGCCATGACTATAAAAAGGTTTTAACATTAATATTTTTTTTGAAGAAAATCATCAACAGCATTTACACTAACCGTATTTGTTTTAAAATAAGTTAAAGCAGATTTTTTTTGAAAGTCGTTAGCATTAAATTGATTTAAAATATTTAGTAAATGCATTTTCATATGTCCTTTTTGAATACCAGATGTAACCAATGACCTTAAGGCAGCAAAATTTTGAGCAAGTCCTGCTACAGCTACAATTTTCATTAATGTTTTAGCGTCGGGATTTCCTAAAAGTTCCATACTCCATGATACTAGAGGATGAAGTTTAGTTAATCCTCCAACCGTACCAAGGGCAAGGGGAAGAGTAACGTCCATTATAAACTTATTTTTTTCAATTTTAGCATTACTAAGAGATCGATACTGACCTGATCTTGCTGCATATGCATGAACACCTGCTTCAATAGCTCTAAAATCATTTCCAGTCGCTAATATCAATCCATCGACTCCATTCATAATTCCTTTATTGTGAGTTACAGCACGATAAGGTTCACAATTAGCAATATTTATAGCTTGAATGATTTTTTTTGCAAAAATAGCAGCTGACATTCCTTCTTGAGGTCCTAGATCTTGAATTTTACAAGATACTTCGGCTTTGACCAGACATTCTGGGACATAGTTAGAAAGAATACTCATAACAATATCAAGTTCTTTTCCATGAAAAGAAGGTTCTATGTGAACAAGTTTTTTAAATTTTTCTGCCAAACATTCCAAGCAAGAATTTATAAAATTAGCTCCCATTGCATCAGCTGTTTTAAAGTTAGCTTGAAGTTGATAGTAATCTTTTAGAGAGCCGGATTTATCTATGAGTTTAATATCTATAATACCTCCACCTCGTGCCTTCATGTTTTGAGTTAAACCTTTTGTAGCTTTGAGTAATTCAGATTTTTTTTTGATAAAAAAAAGTTCTAATTCTATAAAGCTTCCTTCAAAAATAAAATGGACATGACCCGACTTAACCGTATCTATTACCGTGGCCTTAAACCCACCCCTTTTACTCCAAAATTTTGCAGCATTACTAGCGGCAGCTACTACAGAGCTTTCCTCAATAACTATAGGTAAAGTGTATTCGACTTTATTAATGATGAAATTAGGAGCAACACCTAAAGGTAAATAAAAATTAGATAAAGTATTTTCAATAAATTCGTCATGTTTTTTTTGTAACTTAATATCAGGATTCCAATAAGATTCAAGTTTTGCAATCGCCTCTTCAGCAGAGTCAAAATGTGTGTTAGCGATCCAGGTAATTTTTTCCTTTTTGGATAATCTGGAAAACCCCTCGATCTTTTTATTCATTTTAATAATTTTCATAAAGATACAGATTTTGAACCCCTTCCAAAAGTTGATTAATTAGTTTTTCCTAAATTGCTTTTCAAATCATTTTACAATGAGAAAAACTATTTCGTTCGTTTTTTGCATTAGTGTTACTTTTGCGCAGCAATCTAAACTATCACTTGATAAACTTTGGAAAAATCAATATTCTCCAGATCGACTTGAGTCTATACGTTCTCTTAATAATGGAACTCATTATACTGTTCTTGAGGGGAATAATACTAAAGTAGTTAGTTATGAATATGCTATGTTAAACAAAGGTACTATTTTGATAAATACAGAAAATTATCAAGAAATTAATAAAATTTCAGCATATTCATTTTCAAAAGATGAATCAAAACTATTAATAGAAACTTTAGTTGATCCAATTTATAGAAGATCTAAACAAGCTGTTTATTGGGTTTATGAAAGAGCAACTAAAACACTTCAAAAAGTAACAGATGATAAAATTCAAGAGCCCTTATTTTCACCTGATGCCTTAAAAATTGCATATGTTTTCCGTCGTAATTTATTCATTAAAGAGCTCAATAGTAAGCTAGTTTATCAGATCACTTATGACGGTGATTACCAAACTCTTAATGGAATTACAGATTGGGTTTATGAAGAAGAATTTGGTTTTGTTCGTGCATTTGATTGGAGCCCTGATTCTAAGAAATTAGTTTATATGCGATTTGATGAAACTAAGGTCCCTGTTTTTTCCATGGATATATATGGAAATAATTTGTATCAATTCCCCTATATGTTTCGATATCCAAAAGCTGGTCAAGAGAATTCCAAAATAGATTTATATGTTTATGATTCGGAAACTTTACAAAAAGACAAAATAACCTTTAAAGAAGGCGACCCGTATTATATTCCTAGAATAAAATATTCTGGAGGTAGTCACAGTATTATTATCCAAACCCTAAATAGACATCAAAATAATTTAAAAATATGGCGTTGGGACACTAATAAAAAGTCAATTCAACTCCTTCTTGAAGAACAAGACAAGGCATATGTAAATATTCATGATAATCTTAAGTTTTTAGAAGATAACAGTTTTCTATGGACAAGCGAACGAAGTGGCTTTAACCATATTTATCACTACAATAAAAATGGAAATCTTTTAAAACAAGTAACTCAAGGAGAGTGGGAGGTTACTTCTGTTTTTGAATATAATCGAAAAAATAATGAAATATACTTTCAATCTGTAGAAGGCAGTAGTATAGAAAGAGGGATTTATGCAATCAAACTTAACGGAAAAGGAAAAAGAACCTTACAGCCGACTAAGGGGACAAACTCAGCAAAATTTAGTAAAGATGGCAAATACTATATTCATTCCTATTCTGATGAATCCACACCACCCATTTATTCATTATACGAAACACAAAAAAACAAACCTATACGTCAACTCCTTAATAACAATGGACTTTTAGAAAAATTGAGAGCTTTCGAATATTCACAAAAGATTTTTTCTACTATAGATATAAATGGAAAATCTTTAAATATGTGGATAATTAAACCTAAGGATTTTGATCCAAACAAAAAATATCCATTGCTTTTATTTCAATATTCCGGACCTGGATCCCAAGAAGTTGCAAATAGTTGGGGTGATAATAGGGATTTGTGGCATAAATACATTGCAAATAAAGGATATATTATTGCTTGTGTTGACGGACGAGGAACTGGATTTAAAGGAGCTGATTTTAAAAAATCAACTTACCTTAATTTAGTTAAATACGAAAGTTTGGATCAAATTGCTGTTGCAAAAAAGCTTGGTAAATTACCGTACGTAGATGTTTCTCGAATTGGAATTTGGGGATGGAGTTTTGGAGGACATATGGCAACACATTGTTTGCTAACAGGTAATGACATTTTTTCATTTGCTATTGCAGTTGCACCAGTAACTAATTGGCGCTTTTATGACACTATATATACAGAACGTTTTATGCGAACACCTCAGGAAAATCCTGAAGGGTACGATTTAAATTCACCATTAAATTATGCAAGTCAGCTTAAAGGTGACTTCTTAATAATTCATGGTTCTGGTGACGATAATGTTCACTTACAAAATACCATGAGGATGGTAGAATCACTTATTCAAGAAGATAAACAATTTGAATGGATGATTTATCCTGACAAAAATCATGGAATTTATGGAGGAAATACTCAAAAGCACTTATACACTAAAATGACTAACTTTATAATTCAAAATTTATAGAAATACAATATTTATGATAGCTGAAAAATCATTTGTCCAAAATGAGTCTAAAACTCTATTTGGTCACCCCTTAGGACTATATGTTCTTTTTTTTACTGAAATGTGGGAACGATTTTCATACTATGGGATGCGAGCATTATTTACCCTTTTTTTAGTAGCTAAAACAAATACTGACAATCCTGGTTTTGGATGGACCAATTCGGAAGCCATCGCTCTTTATGGATGGTACACTATGTTGGTCTATTTAGCATCAGTTCCAGGGGGATGGATTGCTGACAATTTTTTAGGACAAAAAAAAACAGTCATGTTAGGAGGTTTTTTGCTTTGTGTAGGCCACACTATTTTAGCTTTTGATACTGAAATTAGTTTTTATTTAGGCTGCTTTTTCGTTATTCTCGGTGTAGGTGGTTTAAAACCCAATATTTCAAGTATGGTAGGAGGGCTATATCCAAAAGGAGATGAAAGAAGAGATTTGGGTTTTTATATTTTTTATATGGGAATTAATATTGGAGGTTTTGCTGCTCCAATTCTATGCGGTTGGGTTGGCGAAACTTATAATTGGCATTACGGTTTTGGATTAGCTGCAATAGGAATGTTTATTGGTCAGTTGACTTACTCTTATGGACAAAAATATCTAGTTGGTATTGGAGATTTTATCGGAAAAGATTCACATCCAGACAATGAACTAAGAAAAAGAAAATTAACACCCATTGAAAAAGATAGAGTTAAAGTATTACTTATTTCATTTTTACTTATTATTGTTTTCTGGGGTGCTTTCGAACAAGCAGGGGGTCTGATGAATCTATATGCAAAACAGAAAACAGATCGAATGCTTTTAGGAATTGAAATACCAGCTTCTTGGTTCCAGTCTTTAAATTCATTTTTTATAATTACTCTGGCTGTTTTGGTAGGAGGATTTTGGATGCGCTGGAAATTAAAAGGAAAAGAGGCCTCTTCCTTATATAAAATTGCAATAGGAATTTTAATAATGGGTTGGGGTTTTTTATTTATGCGTTTTGCTGCTATGGATTATGAGGTAGCTGGAAAGTCAGCAATGTATTGGCTTGTGTTAGCTTATCTTTTTCATACTATAGGTGAGTTGTGTGCTTCTCCAGTTTCGCTTTCTTTTATTACAAAACTTGCTCCAGTAAAATATGCAGCCTCTATCATGGGACTTTATTGGGCTGCAACTGGTTTAGGTAACAAATTAGCCGCAAGCATAGGTGGTTTTGCTGAAACAGCTGGGGAAAAACAAATATTCACTGGAATATTTATATTTTGTACGTTAATAGGAATTTTGATTATTTTACTTTTGAAGCCACTAAAACGATTGACTCATGGCGCCGAAGACCTTTTAACAAAATAGTTTAATAATAAACAAATAGTAATCTATTTTTTACTCATGAAAAATTTCTCATTTATTTTGATTTTATCTATATCAAACCTAGTACATGCCCAAAAAATTGTGTGGATGTCATTTGATGATGCTTTGAGGGCTCAGAAGGCAGAACCTAAAAAAATATTTATGGATGTTTATACTAATTGGTGTGGACCTTGTAAGCTTTTAGACAAAAACACATTTCAAAACCCAGATGTATCTAGATATATAAGTGAACATTTTTATGCGGTTAAATTTAATGCTGAAGGACAAGAAGCAATTAACTTCTTTGACCAGACCTTTACTAATCCTAGTTTTGACTCCTCTAGGAAGGGAAGAAATGCTACCCATCAATTCACGCAATTTTTAGGAGTAAAAGGTTATCCAACAATGGTTTTTTTTAGTGAAAATGGAGACCCAATTATGCCTGTAGTTGGTTTTCAAAAACCTCAACAATTGGAGCTATTTCTTAAAATGATAAAACAGGGAGACTATCAAGTTTTTTCTAAACCTGGAGATTTTGAAAAATATAGAGATAGTTTTAGACCTCGCTTTAAAGGATAGATTTTATTATCTTACAAAAGACTAAATAATTTTTCTAACATACCTAAAACGATTATTTAAAAATCAATTTTTTCTAATCCGTTTATAAATCATAGAAGCTGTTTTTACGCTAGCTTCCCCATTACCTAAAAAGCTCTTTATTTCTAAATATGCTTTCCGCATTTCTTTTTGTCTTTTAAAATCTAGCAATAGATTTAATTCTTTAGATATATTACTTACTGTACAATTTTGTTGAATAAGCTCTGTTATTGCAAAACGATTTAAAATTAGGTTTACTAAAGAAATGTAGGATAGTTTAATTATTTTTTTCCCAATCCAATAATTAATTTTACTTGTTTTATAACACACCAATTGTGGAACGTTGAATAAGGCGGTCTCTAAAGTTGCTGTTCCACTTGTCACTATAGCTAGACTGCTATGCTGTAATAAATCATAAGTAAACCCTTTTACTATTTTTAATGAGGAATTTATTAAATATGGCTTATATTGAATTGAATCAATCCCAGGTGCACCTGCAATCACAAACTGATACTCTTTAAAGCGCTTTGAAACCGAAATAAAAAGAGGTAACATTTTACTAATTTCTTGTATCCTACTTCCAGGTAGCAAAGCAATTATTGGTTTTCCTTCTAATTGATTTTTTTGTAAAAAGGTTTCGTTTTTAGTGTGTTTTGAAACATAATTAATCAATGGATTACCGACATAATCAACATCAAATTGATGTTTTTCTTCAAAGTATTTTTTTTCAAAAGGTAAAATTACATATAAGGCATCTAGAGATTGCTTCATGATTTTAATTCGATTTTCTTTCCATGCCCAGACTTGAGGACTTATGTAGTAATGGTTTAAGAAACCATTAGATTTACTCCATTTTGCAATACGAAGATTAAAACCAGGATAATCAATATAAATAATTACATCAGGCTGAAACCGAATTATGTCTTTTTTACATTTCTTTAGGTTAATTAAAATAGTGGGTAAGTTAGAAATGACCTCCCAAAAACCCATAAAAGCCAATTCTTTATAATGTTTTACTATATTCGCTCCCGCCTCATTCATTAAATCACCCCCCCATGCTCTAAATTCAGATTGAGCATCCAATTTTTTTAAAGCCTTAATAAGATGTGCTCCATGTAAATCTCCTGAAGCTTCACCTGAAATGAGATAATATTTCACTATTAAATATTAAACGTTTATTTTTAAAAGAGCAATTAGTAAAACTGTTACTAAAGAAATTACAACAATACCAGCAGCAAATGGAACTTTGTTAGTTCTAAGTGCAATAAAAAAAATAGGTAAATTAATTAAGGCAGCTAATGATACAACCCCTCCTAGTCTTCTTTGTTGATGTAAAAAGGATATACTTTCGTTTATTGCTGCATCTGACAGGAAATAGACAAGAAGAAGTACTCCAAAGCTCGTCCATAGTAAACCAGCAATAATACCAAAATAAAATAATTTGTTTTTTATAAATTCCATTTGTTAAGTTCTTGAATAGCGTGATGTGCGGTTAAATCAAATTGGGTTGGAACGATTGAAATATAGCCTTTATTAAGTGCCCATTCATCAGTGTTTTCTCCTTTGTCTTCATTTACAAAAGTTCCTGTGAGCCAATAATATTCGCTTCCCATTGGATTAGTTCTTTTATCAAATTTTTCAATCCAATTGGCTTTTGCTTGACGACAAATTTTAATTCCTTTAATTTCATTTTCCTTCAGCTTAGGAAAGTTAACGTTAAAAACTACGTCTTTTGGAATACCTTTTTCTAAAGCCTCTAAGGTGATTTGTCTAATGAATTTTTTTATGGGGGTAAAGTCAGCATTCCAGCTAAAATCCAGAAGTGAAAATCCAATAGCTGGAATTCCCTCAATTCCTGCTTCTATTGCGGCACTCATAGTTCCAGAATAAATAACATTAATGGATGAATTAGATCCATGATTAATTCCCGAAACACATATGTCAGGTTTTCGGTCTAAAAGTTCATTTAAACCTAATTTAACACAATCTGCAGGAGTTCCTGAGCAACTAAATTCCTGTTGAGGCCCGTCTGTAATTTTTATTTTATGTGAATGTAACGTAGAATTGATAGTAATCGCATGACCCATTGCCGATTGGGGGCTATCTGGGGCAACGACAACCACATCACCAATATCATTCATAACTTCAATAAGCGCACGAATTCCAGGTGCTGTAATCCCATCATCGTTGGTTACTAATATTAAAGGTTTTGTTTTCATTTTATGTATTTCAGAGCTAAAATAAGAAATCTTTATACAGTAGACTTCTAACCGATTAGGAAACAAAGCCCTTTTGTAATATTAAAAAAGACTAATAGATTTAAAAAATTTAACAACAAATATTTTTAGAAACATGTATCTTTATGGGCTATGACACAAAGAATAAAATCTCCCTATATGAAATCATTTATTTGGATTTCTGCCTTTTTATTGGTGAGCGGCTTAATATTTGGAATTAATCATAATGAAAAAGACCCTAACAAAGATAAGTTGTTGTTAGAAATCATTTCTTATGTCTTGGATCGAGGGCATTATGACCCAAAAGACATTAATGATGATTTTTCAGAAAATGTTTTCATGAGTTATTTGGAAAGTTTAGATGGGCAACATCGGTTTTTCTTGCAATCGGACATTAACTCTTTTAATGCCTATAAATTTCGTTTAGATGACCAAATTAATGATGCTAAACTAGATTTTTTTGAGCTGACTTATAATAAATTAATTAAACGGATGTTGCAAGTTGAGAGTTTTTATAAAGACCTTTTAGCAAAGCCTTTCAACTTTTCATTAAAAGAAGAAATTAATCTAAATTTTGAGAAAGCACCTTATTTAAATAACCAGATTGAGCTTAAAAATTTATGGCGTAAACGATTTAAACTTAGAGCTTTGGAAAATTTCACATCTATGAAAGAAGATGAACAAAAAATTCTTTCTAAAGATTCCATTTATACTGTTAAAACTGATTCTGATTTAGAAGCTAAAGCACGAGTTGAAATAATAGAAAGTATGAATGTCTTTTTTGAGAGCTACAATGATTTAAAACGTAAAGATTGGTTTTCAGTTTATATTAATTCTATTGTAGTTCAGTTTGATCCCCATACCTATTATTTAGCTCCAAGCATTAAAGACCGATTCGACACCACTATGTCAGGTGAGTTTGAGGGAATTGGTGCACGATTACAAAAAAGAAATCAGCAAATCAAAATTGTTGAAGTTATTTCTGGAGGTCCTGTTTGGCGGGATCAATTATTAGAAATAGGAGATGTTATACTTAAAGTAGGACAAAAAGATCAAGAACCTGTTGATATTTCTGGCATGAATATTAACGATGCTGTTAAGCTTATTAAAGGCCCTAAAGGCACACAGGTGTTTCTGACTATTAAAAGAGTAGACGGGACTATTGAAATAGTAGTAGTTAATAGAGACATTGTTGTATTAGAAGAAACGTATGCTAAGTCGTCTCTAATAAACGACACTAGCGATGTTTATGGATTAATAAATTTGCCTAAGTTTTATGTCAATTTTAAAGACTATCAACAACGAAATGCTGCGACCGATGTCAAAAAAGAGATAGAGCAGCTTAAAGAAAAAAATGTAAAAGGAATTATTCTTGACTTACGAAATAATGGGGGTGGCTCTTTAAAAACTGTTGTAGATATGACAGGATATTTTTTTAAAGAAGGACCTGTAGTTCAAGTAAAAAGTACAGGTGGAAAAAAAGAAGTTTTAAGAGATGTTGACCCAAGCGTTATTTGGGATGGACCCCTCGTGATTTTAGTTAATGAATTTTCTGCCTCAGCTTCAGAAATTATTGCAGCTGCTTTACAAGATTATAAGCGAGCTATAATCCTTGGAAGTAAGCAAACATTTGGTAAAGGAACAGTTCAAAACGTATTCGATTTGAATAAAATGATTACCGGAGGTACCTATGGTGATTTGGGAGCATTAAAAGTAACAACAGATAAATTTTATCGAGTCAATGGTGGCTCAACTCAATTAGAAGGTGTTAAAAGTGATATTATTTTTCCGGATCGTTATAGTTCTATCGACATGGGTGAAAAAGACCAAAACAATCCATTATCATGGGATCGAATTACTCCTGCAAGCTATACTCCTAGTGGAATGGCTAATTATGATTACGCATTAGAAAAAAGTAAAATCCGATTAGAAGAAAGTCACTTTATCAAGTTGATATATGAACAAGCCGAATGGGTAAAAAAGCGACAAAATGATTTTAGCTATTCCTTGGATTACAATTCCTATAAAGCAGAGCGGGATGCTAATAAAATATATGGAGAACGGTTTAAAAAACTTTCTGAATTCAAATCTGATTTTGAATTTCAGTGGCTTCCTGAAGCTGGTATTTCTGATGAACTTAATGAAGATTTGAAAGAAAAAAGAAAACGCTGGCAAAAATCTCTAAAGACGGATATGTATATCTCTGAGGCGGTTGAAATATTAAAAGACCTCTCTATTCAAATTAGCGAAAATAATACTGTGGCTCAAGCTAAAAAAAATTAAAAAAACTTGGAGTATAAGTACGGCCTAATTTTTTTTAATCACTCTTTATCAATTGTTAGCAATCTTTATGTTTTACTAATTATTATAATGGCTTTCCTGGCTTATCCTCTGTCACCATATAAAATAGAAAACGGAAACCAAATACACCTTTTCATTGATTTATCTATCTCCGCCTCACAGGATTTTCTTTTAAAATGTTGATTAGTCATCAAAAAAAATACTTGAAACAGGCTCATTTTTTCAGACAAAGCAAATTCAAATGAAGAAATTTATACATAAAATTTAAACTGGATTAGAATATAAACGATACTGATTTTTATAAAAAAAGTTCATTTTTTTAATTCCCTAAAAACACCTCTTGTGTTAATATTGAATAAAATTATTTAGTTTCAAAACAGGTTTTATTATGGACAGATAAATATGGTCGTGACTTATCAAGTCGACTTGTTATTTGGTCACGAATTTCTATTTCTATTTGGTTTTATTGCTTTTTCCATTTCATTAATAATAGATTTACTTTTAGGAGCTATAGCAATATATTTAGTTGGTTTTATTAGATAAATTAATTATGTGGAGTATAAATATTTTGTGGTCTATTCCTTGATTATTAATGGTTATTGCAATAATATTAGCTTGAGGGAAAGAGTTTTGGCAGATCTTTGTTACTGTCGGAATAACAATATGGTTAGAAGCGGCAAGTTTAGTTAGTGGAACAATAAATTTAAACAAAGAAGAGTTGTTTATTCAGGCAGGAAAAGTATTAGGTTTTTCTAATTTATTATTATTTAACCTTTACTAATTGATCCGTTAATTGTTATTTCATCTGAAAACTTTGCAAATGCAATTTTAATATAAAACAGGCTAAATTTCAACTGTCAAATATTAATTTAAACGGTTAGCATCAAAATTTAGATAAATAAACAACATGATGCTAAATGCAATTAAATTAGAACCTCCATAACTTATAAAAGGTAAAGGAATACCAATAGTTGGAACTAACCCCAATGTCATTCCAATATTAATAAAAAAGTGGACAAAAAGTATGCTAGCGAATGCATATGAAAAAATTCGTCTATAGGCTGAAGTTTGTTTTTCTGCACGATATATAATCCTTAAAATTAATACTGTAAAACTTATAATTAGAAGACTACTCCCGATAAAACCCCATTCTTCACCAATAGTACTAAAAATATAATCTGTGTGTTGTTCGGGGACAAAATTACCTTTGGTTTGGGTTCCATTTAGAAAGCCTTTTCCTGAAAAGCCACCAGATCCGATGGCAATCTTAGATTGATTTATATTATATCCAATACCCTTTTTATCAGCATCTAATCCTAATATTATATTAAAACGATCTCGGTGTCTTTGCTCAAAAATAGAATTAAAAATAAAATTCACTGAGCAAGAAAAAATAATACAAATTCCAAGCGAAACTAGATAGGACGTTTTTTTAGTTTTTGAGGCAACCCTTTTTTGAATGTAAAACACAAGAAAGACAATAAAAAAAGTTATTAAACAAACAGCCAAAGGTCCAAGTAATAATGTAAATATAAAGAGTATAAAAAAAATAATTCCAAAATAAAGAAATCTTAGATCTAAGCCCTCTCTTATTAAAACAAAAAATAGGCCCATAAAAACTAAAGCAGATCCTGGATCTGGCTGAAAAATTATCAATACCATTGGTAATACAATGAGAAATAATATTTTAAAAAAGGTGCTTTTTTGACGTATGTCATTTTGAAAAGAGCTTAAATTTAGTGCTAAGACCATTGCTGTAGCTATTTTAGAAAACTCTGAAGGTTGAATGCTAAATCCTCCAATTAAGTACCATGAATTAGCCCCTGAAATAGTATGTCCAAAAATGAATAATCCAATCAAACTAAGAATAGATAATCCATAAAAAACATAAGAAAGGTTCTCGAAAAAATTAGGTTTAGTGAAAATTAGCAAAGGAAAAGTTGATAGGCAGAATACAAAAATCCAAAATTGTTTAGTAACAGAATTACTTAATGTTTCAAAATCAAATATACCTTCGGTGTATGTAGTAGAATAGATATTGATAATACCAAAGCAAACCATTGCGATATATAGAAGAAGACTTAACCAGTCTAATCTTAAAAAAACATTATTATTCATTAATCTTAAAAGAATTTCCTGAAAGTGGTTTGGCATACTCATCTATTAAGCTGCCTTCCAACATTCGTTTTTCAAGCCATGATCTTTTAACCTTTCTGGTCAAGTATTTTTCAATCATTAAACTAGCAATTGGAGCAGCCCATCGAGAACCCCAATAGCCATTTTCTACAAAGACAGCAATTGCAATTTTAGGATTTTCTTTTGGCGCAAAAGCCACAAAAATAGAATGATCTGTCAATTGTGTTTTTTTATTATTTAAACGAATAAAGTTTTCGGCAGTCCCAGTTTTTCCGGAAACTGCAATACCTTTAATTTTCGCAATACGTGCTGTTCCCCTCTCAACGACTTGATGCATTCCTTCAATGACAGTTTCAAAATGTTGTGGTTCTATCAAAGTATAGTTTTTAGGATATAGAGAATCTCTTATTTTCTGAGATTTAGGTTTAGTAAAGTGTGGTTTAAAAAAATATCCCCGATTGGCAATGGTTGCAGTAAAATTCGCCATTTGAATTGGGGTAGTCAAGATCTCTCCTTGTCCAATTGCATTGGATATTGTAGTGCTAGATTTCCAACCTCCTTTTTTATACCAATTATCATAATAAGTACTTGAAGGGATAAACCCCTTTTTTCCGATTGGTAAATCATAGCCAAGATAATTACCTAATCCAAATTTTTCTAAATGAGTTTTCCATCGATCTAAACCTTCAGCTGAACTAGAAGCACTTTCAATAATTTTAGAATATGTTTTCCCAAAATAACTATTACATGAATTATAAATACTTCTAATAAGTTTATTTTTTGTTCCAACAGGACAATGGCATTTCATGAAAGCACCTCGCGCATATGAGAACCCTTTATTACAAGTAAAAATAGTCTCAGGAGTAATTACTTTTTCCTGAAGACCAATAAGCGCGTTGAGTGTTTTAAAAGGTGAGCCAGGAGAATATTCCGCCTGAAGAGCGCGATCAAAAAGAGGTTTTGCAACAGTGTCATTAACTAGTATTTTAAAATTATTTGAACGTTCTCTTCCTATAAGTAAGTTCGGATTATAATTAGGAGCAGAGACTAGTGCAAGAACTTCCCCAGAACTCGGTTCTATTGCAACAATACCTCCTCTTTTGTTTGCAAATAATGACTCTCCATATAGTTGTAAAAGCACGTCTATAGTTAGATTTAAATTATCAGAGATTACAGGGTTTTTATCAAACGTATTATCTTCATAAGGACCAATTATTCGATTAAAACGATCTTTTTGAAAAAAAGAAACTCCTTTTTCCCCTCGTAATTTTTTTTCGTAAGCCTTTTCAATCCCCTGTCGACCAATCATCTCACCTATATCATAATCAGTTTTATTTTTTAGTTCACTTTCATTAACTTCACTGGTGTAGCCCAAAATGTTTGAAGCAGTAGGAATCAAATAGTCTCTAACTGATTTTTTTTGAAAGTAAAAGCTAGGATACTTCCACATCTTTTCTTGAAATGATGCGCGTTCTTCCTTAGATATTTGTCGAATTACCACAGAGGGCAATTTATGTGAAAAACGTTTGGCTTTTTTTAATTGTTTCTTGAGATCTTTTTTAGAAATGTTTAAAAAAGAAGTCAACTCTAACGTGTCAAAAGAGATGAGATTTTCAGGTATAACCATAAGGTCGTAAACAGGTTGGTTTGTTACGATTAATACACCGTTTCTATCATATATCATTCCCCTATTTGGATAAATGGGTCTTTTTTCTATTGCATTATTATTAGAAAGCTCTAAGTAGTCGGGACTAAATAATTGCAAATTTATTAATTGAAAGATAAATAAAAGAGAACATCCTACTGTAAAAATCAATAAGGTTATCTTTTTAATCATTGCTTAGTTCGATATAAACTATTTATTAATATTACTAAAATTAGAGAAAATATAGAGGACAGAAAAGTATTCTTTAGAATAAGAGATAGAGCATCCCAACTGAAGTAGACAAAAATAAAATAAATTAAATGGTGAATACTTATTGTGAAAAATAAAAATACTAGCCGATTTAATGTTTTTGGGCTGCTTTGAAAGCTTTTTGGTGTTTCAGCAATTACTCCAAAAGAATACCTTATAATAAAAGGTCTCAAAAAACTAATTGATAATGCTGCTATAGTATGCGCTCCTCCAGTTTGTGACAGTAAGTCAATTGAGAATCCTAGCAAAAAACCCAATAGTATAAAAAAAGTTTGATCTTGATCAAAGCGAAAATTGATTAAAAATAGTAGATATAACATTGGATTTATTCCTCCTAAAAAATTTATATGATTAAAAATAAAAACCTGTAAAACCACAAGGCTAAGGAAAAAAACAACTGTTTTTAATATATATGAGTTCATTGAGAAACACCTAATTTTAATTTCTTAAGTTCTTCAATGTCTTGATTTTCTATGACATATGCATAATTCACTTGAGAAGGGTCTTTAAACAATTCAACTGATATTTTGAAATAACCGTTTTCAGATGAAGTCTCAACTTTTGAAATTTGACCAACAGGTATACCTAATGGAAAGTAGGAAGACATTCCCCCAGTAATAAGTGTATCACCAACCTTAACATCTGAACTCAAAATAATATCTTCTAAACTAAATTTTTTTGGATCTTTTCCTTTCCATACAAGTGATCCAAAGGCAGATTTATTTTTCAATCTCACATTAATTTTTAAGTCTAAATGTAAAACAGAAATAATACTTGAATAGTGCTCAGAAACAGATTTTACAATACCTAAAATTCCCTGAGAAGAAATAACTGCCATCTCTGGTCGAATTCCAATTTTGCTTCCTTGGTCTAGAATTAGATAATTTCTTTGGTTTTGAAAACTATTCTTAATTATCTTAACTGTTTTTACTTGAAAAGGGAATCTTCCTGCTTTTATGATTTTATCTTTATATAATGGTAAAGCCTGAGATTTAAGTTCTAAAAATTTCAAAGTTGAATTTTCTTTGCTGAGTCTTAAATTAACTTTTTTAAGATCAAAATAATCACTAATATCACTAAAAAAATTATAAATTCCTCCAGATAAATATAAACCGTATTTTTCAAGTTTATATTGATGAAAATCACTTTTGTTACTTAAAAATAAAAGTGAAATTCCTAATAGAATTAAATATAGAATAGAATTTCTAAACCTTAGAAGCGTATTAATAACTAGCTGCATATTAATTTATTTAATCAATACGGCTTTAAATCGCTCAATATTTTTTAGTGCAATCCCCGTTCCCCGAACAACTGCTTGTAATGGGTCCTCAGCCACATAAATAGGAAGATCTGTTTTTTGAGAAAGTCTTTTGTCTAAACCCCTTAAAAGAGCACCTCCGCCCGCAAGATAAATACCTGTATTATATATATCAGCAGCTAATTCAGGAGGAGTTTGTGATAAAGCTTCCATAATAGCATCTTCTATTCGAATAACAGATTTATCTAAAGCTGAAGCAATTTCACTATGATTTATTATTACTTGCTTAGGTTTTCCAGACAATAAATCTCTTCCTTGAACAGACATTTCATCTGGAGGATTTTCTAATTCCTCCATGACACTTCCAACAAGAACTTTTATTTTTTCAGCAGTACGTTCACCAATATAGAGGTTGTGCTTATTTCGCATGTAATTTATTATATCGCTGGTAAAAACATCACCTGCAATTTTAATGGACTTATCACATACAATTCCTGAAAGTGCAATAATGGCGATTTCAGTAGTTCCACCTCCAATATCTACAATCATATTTCCTTTTGGCTGCATAATATCGATTCCAATTCCAATTGCAGCAGCCATAGGTTCGTGAATCAGATAAACTTCCTTACCATTTACTCGTTCAGCAGATTCTTTTACTGCTCTCATTTCAACTTCTGTAATACCAGACGGGATACATATTACTATTCGTAATGCAGGAGAAAAAAAACGTCTATTTAAACCAGGAATACTTCTTATCAGGTAATTAATCATTTGTTCTGAAGCATTAAAGTCTGCAATTACTCCATCTTTCAGTGGACGAACAGTCTTAATATGTTCATGCGTTTTTCCTTGCATCATACTCGCCTCTTGTCCTATTGCAATTACTTTATCAGTTCTTCTGTCAATAGCAACTATTGAAGGGCTATTAACCACAACTTTATCATTATGAATTATCAAGGTGTTTGCTGTTCCTAAATCGATCGCTATTTCTTCTGTAAAAAATCCCATTTTTTTTGTTTGTAAGGTAAAATTATGAATTAATGTTTGAAATGACGTACTCCTGATAAAACCATTGCTATTTTATGAGTATTACAGTAATCTATTGACAAGTTATCTTTAATAGATCCACCAGGTTGAATAATTGCTTTAACTCCAGCTTGATCTGCAATCTCTACACAATCAGGAAAAGGGAAAAAAGCATCACTTGCCATTACAGAATCAGAAAGGTCAAACCCAAAATTTTTGGCTTTGTTGATTGCTTGATTTAATGCATCTATACGAGAAGTTTGACCAGTGCCTGAGGCTATAAGTTGTCTGTTTCTAGCTAAGACTATGGCGTTTGATTTAGTATGTTTACAAATCTTAGAGGCAAATAATAAATCTTCAGTTTGGTTTTCTGTAGGGTTTAATTTTGTTGCTGTCCTTAAGTCTTCAATCTGATCTGTTTTGGAATCTTTATCTTGAACTAAAACACCATTTAAACATGTTCTTAAAGTTTGATTTGGCAGTTTGGCATCTTTTTGAATTAATATTATTCTCTTTTTCTTTAATTTAAGTAGAGTTAATGCCTCAGAATCATATGCTGGAGCAATTACCACTTCGCAGAAAAGCGAATGAATTTCACGTGCAGTATTAATATCAATTTTCTTATTACAAATTAAAACCCCACCAAATGCTGAAATTGGATCTCCAGCAAGTGCATCTTTATAAGCCATTAAAAGTGTATCTCGAATCGCAAATCCACAAGCGTTATTATGCTTTAAAATTCCAAAAGTGGGTTTTCCATCGTAAAACTCTAACATTAAATTTACTGCAGCATCAATATCTAGCAAGTTATTATAGGAAATTGCTTTTCCATGAATATGCTCAAGAAACTCATCTAATGCTCCAAAAAAGCTTCCTTCCTGATGTGGATTTTCGCCGTACCTTAATAGTTTAGGCTCTCCAACACTGAGTTTTAGCACAGCTTCTTTTTTATTGAAATGGTTAAAAATTGTACTATCATAATGAGAAGATGTATGAAATGCTTTTACGGCAAAATCTTTACGTTTTTCTAATGAGGGAGCTCCTTTTGCTTCGTTATATATTTGTATAAAAGATTGGTAGTCGTCTTTATTTGAAATACAGAAAACATCATTAAAATTTTTAGCTGCAGCTCGAATTAAAGCAATTCCTCCAATATCAATTTTTTCAATGATTTCAATTTCAGTAGCATTTCCTGCTACAGTTTTCTCAAAAGGATATAAATCAACTATTACAAGATCTAAAGAAGGTATTTCATATCGCTTTAATTCACTTTTATCAGATTCAACAGAAGAACGATTTAAAATTCCACCGAACACCTTGGGATGAAGTGTTTTTACTCTTCCACCTAATATTGATGGGTAGCCAGTTAAATTTTCAACTGCAGTAACTTCATATCCTAACCCTCGAATAAAAGCTTCAGTACCTCCCGTAGAGTATAATTTGACTCCATGAGCAACAAGCGTTTCTATAAGTGGCTCTAATTCGGTCTTATCAAAAACAGAAATAAGGGCGGAGGCAATTTTTTTTGAATTCATAGTAATTTATAAGTATAAAAGAGAAGATCCGTAGTTTTCGGAAACCAGTGAACAGATCTTTTTTAAAAGTTGTACGTCTTTTTCAGTAAAAGAGTTTATTTGATTTGAGTCAACATCAATTTGACCTATGTTCTTGCCTTCGAAAAAAAGTGGTATTACAATTTCAGAACGAACATCAATACTACATGAAATATAATTTTTTTGAGATTTAACATCTGAAACGATAAAATTTTCATTTGAAATGGCTACTTGT
Organism: uncultured Flavobacteriaceae bacterium; assembly: GCA_913020075.1. Classification (GTDB taxonomy): domain Bacteria; phylum Bacteroidota; class Bacteroidia; order Flavobacteriales; family Flavobacteriaceae; genus MS024-2A. The sequence continues at coordinate 22,894 of CAJWAE010000003.1, read as the reverse complement.
CCACATATTCCTTTACCGAAAGGAATTATGATATGATCCGTAGGTATTCCTGCAAAGGCTTTTAAATGAAGGGTTTTGGTTTCAAATTGAGCAAAATAAAAACCAACCCAGTCATAATGGTCAAAATGTTTTTTCAATAATTCACAGATATGAATTAGGCCTTCTTCTGCTGATTTTTTTGAAGTCAGAAGGTCTTGAGTTATTTCATCTAATATTATTGAAAAACGTTCTTTGAGCATATACTGTAAAAGTACATATTATGTCAATTAAATATTATAATAAGGATTACTTTTACAATATAATTTGTTGTTTAACAATAGTTTTAAGTGTAAAATATTTTTTAAGCATCAAAAGGAATCATTTAACCTAACATGCAACAACGTTATTATATTTTAGGAATGACCTGTGAAAATTGTCGCAAGAGCGTTCATGAAAAAATAAATTCTCTTAAAAAAGTAAATTCTGTGTCTGTTTTTTTAGACAAAGAAGAAGCTCTGGTTCAATCGGAAACAGAGATTGAAGTTAACGAAATTAGACAAGTTTTAGGGGCCAAATACACTTTAAGAAAAGCTCCAATTAAATCTTCTTTGGCTAATTCCAAATTTCAAAATAAATGGAAATCATTATTTCCTCTGTTCTTGATTTTTGTTTATATCATTTCAGGAACTCTTTTTTTGAGAAGCATCACGGATGCTTCTATTCAAGAGAGCATGCATTTTTTTATGGGATTGTTTTTTGTGACGTTTAGTTTTTTTAAATATCTCGATTATAGTGGGTTTCCAAGATCTTTTTCCCTTTATGATCCTTTAGCAAAACGAAGTATGACTTATGCTAAAATATATCCATTTATTGAAACAGCTTTAGGAATTGCTTTTTTGCTAGAATGGAAATTACCTATTGTTTTGATAATAACTCTTTCAATTCTATCAATTACGACTTTTGGAGTTCTACAAGCAATTCTTAAAAAATCTATAATTGAATGCGCATGTTTGGGTACGGCACTTAAGCTTCCGATGACTGAAGCAACACTTATTGAAAATGGAATTATGATATCGATGGCTTGTATCCTCTTGGTTGGATATATAATATAATAATCTATCTTTACACAATGAAAATGAAGAACTTAACAAGTCTTTTTTTAGCATTGTTGATCCTAGGAACTAGGACTGGCTTTGCCTTAAATGTTCATTATTGTGAACATAAGATAGCTTTCATTTCAATGGCTCACAATCCATCTGATTGTGGAATGAAAATGGTTAAGAAAAAAGAAATTCCTCTCAAAACATCTATTGCTAAAACTCCATGCTGTAGAGATACCATTCTGCTCTTTCAAAATCAGGAGCCACAAAAAATAGAAGTTAACTTTGTAAATTCTTACAAAGTTTATAATGATGGGACTCTCCTAATTACTTCAAAAAGGTATTTGATGGATGTGCCTAACCCATCAGAGTCTGTAAATTGGAACCCCCCTCCTCCAAATAAAAACAATATTTTATTACTTAATAACTGTTTCGTTTTTTATGGCTAGTGTCTTGTTTTTAATTATTTAACCAAGTGCTAACTTAAAAAAAATTAATAATGAAAATATACATTTCCATATTATTAGGCCTATACTGCCTATTTTCAAATGCCCAAGGAACTCTTGAAGGAATACTTTTTTCAATGGATCAAAATAAAAAGACCTTACTTGAAGGAGCAAGTATTTATTGGATTAATACTCAAACAGGGACAGTTTCAGATCAAGAAGGAAAATTTGAATTGCCTTTTTTGGGGTTAGGCAAAAAATTAATCTTTAGCTACATTGGACATCAGACAGACACACTAATTGTTACAAAAAACATAAATTTAGTACATTATCTTACTGCCAATTCTTTTGAAGCATTGGATGAAATCATAATTACTCAAAAAAGAAAAGCAATTCAAAAATCTTATTTGGAGGCTCAAAACATTTACAATATAAATAGCGCAGAATTGTTAAAAGCCGCATGCTGTAATCTTTCAGAAAGTTTTGAAACAAATCCTTCTATTGATGTTAATTTTTCAGATGCACTGACTGGAACTAAACAAATTAAAATGCTTGGCTTAACCAGTCCTTATCTTTTAATCACTGAAGAAAATATTCCCATGGTTCGCGGGGCTTCACAGGCCTATGGGCTTACCTTTACCCCAGGAACTTGGATTGAAAGTATTCAAATTACAAAGGGAATGGGAAGTGTTGTAAATGGATATGAAAGTATTGCAGGACAAATTAATACAGAAATAAAAAAACCTTTTTCGGATGTACCTTTGTTTATGAATTTGTTTACTTCTGCTAACGGACGACAAGAATTTAATGCACATGGTAATTTCAAATTAAATGATAAGTGGAGTTCCGGTTTATTTATTCATGGTAATCAACGTACACAAGAAAAAGATCAAAATAACGATCTCTTTTTGGATGTTCCTATAGCTAAACAATACAACCTTTTAAATAGATGGCAATATACTAATGCTGAAAAAGGATGGGTTAGCTTTGGAAGTATTCGCTGGATGCAAGACGATAAACAGTTGGGAGCTTTGGGTTTTAATCCGAAAACCGATAAGAATCTAAATAGTGTTTGGGGAAGTGAAATTAGTACAGATCGTTTAGATGGCTCTTTAAAAATAGGTTATGTTTTTCCAGAATTACCTTATCAAAGTTTTGGATTTCAATCAGCGTATAGCAATCACAAACAAAATGCTTACTATGGTTTTAGAAAATATGAAATTGATCAAGAGAGCTTTTATGCTAATTTATTATTCAATTCCATTATTGGAAACACTAAAAATAAATTTAAAGTTGGGGTGAATTTTTCATATGACAAATATTTGGAAACAGTGGACAGCTTTTATTTTAATCGAAGCGATCGATCTGTGGGAACTTTTTTTGAATACAGCTACGATAATTTAGAAAATTTCACATTTGTTGGAGGATTAAGATTAGACAATCACAATCGATTAGGAACTTTTTTGACTCCAAGAATACACTTACGTTATTTACCTAAAGAGAATACTATTTTAAGGGCCTCTATTGGGAATGGACGAAAAGCAGCTAATATTTTTGCTGAAAATCAAACACTTTTCGGAACTAATCGAGTTATTTCTATTGAACAAAATGGTGGATCTATTTATGGGTTGAATCCAGAAAAAGCATGGAATTACGGATTTAGTGTTCGACAAATATTTTCTTTGTGGGGAGGTAACGGCGACATTACAGCAGATTATTATATAACCCGATTTACAGATCAAGTTGTCGTAGATTGGGAACAACGAGGACAAATTTCATTTTATAATTTAGACGGAAAAAGTCGAGCCAATAGTCTTCAATTAGCCATAGATTATGAACCCATAAAATCACTAAGTCTTCGTTTTGCTTATAAAAATTATGATGTTAAAACTACTTATAAATCAGGATTTTTACAACGGCCATTACAAGCTCAAAATCTCTTTTTTGGAAATATAGCATGGGAGACTATACGGAATGAAAAAGGTGGGCAATGGCGATGGGATTTAACATATCATGCTTTAGGAAAACAACGTTTAGTAAATACTTCTCGTGATGGGAATGGTTCTTTTTCTGAAGCATATGGTCTATGGAATAGTCAGTTAACAAAGGCGATTACTGATAAATTTGAAATTTATGTAGGAGTTGAAAATTTGGGTAATTACTCCCAGATTAATCCTATAATTGGTACAGAAGATCCTTTTGGCATTGATTTTGATACCGCACAAGTATATGCACCTGTTTTTGGAAGGATGCTTTATGCTGGTTTAAGATGGAATTTATAATTAACTTTAAAAAAAAAATGATGAAAAAAATACTATTTTTTTATTTTTTAACTTTACCAATTATTGGTTTAGCTCAAGAAAAATCTAAAAAAAACACAAAAACTATCTTCGAAGTAAGTGGAAATTGCGAGATGTGTAAAGCACGAATTGAAAAATCAGCATTAAATACTAAAGGAGTGAAATTAGCTAACTGGGATATCCCCAGTCATTTAATTTCTATTATTTATAATTCTGAAAAAGTACAAATTAAAACTGTTCAAAAAGCGATAGCTAAAGTAGGTCATGACACACCTTTAATAAAAGCAAGTGATTCTATTTATAGTGATTTACCTATGTGCTGTCTGTATCGAACTGTAGCTAATCATTGAAAATAATAACCAATAAAAAACCCGCCTATTGGCGGGTTTTTTATTGGTTAAAAAATTATTCTTACATCATTCCTGGCATACCACCACCCATTGGAGGGGGACCACTAGGAGAATCTTCTTTAATGTCAACCAAAGCACATTCTGTTGTTAATATCATTCCTGCAACTGATGCAGCATTTTCAAGAGCAACTCGAGTTACTTTTTTAGGATCAATGATTCCTTCTTTTAGCATATCAACATAAGTCCCTTCTTTTGCATTATAACCAAAGTTGTGTTTACCTTCAGTAACTTTAGAAACGACAACTGAGCCTTCACCACCAGAATTTTCTACTATAATTCTAAGAGGGGCTTCGACTGCTTTGTTGATGATTTGAATTCCCGTAGCTTCATCAGCATTCTCTGATTTGAGGGTTTCAAGCACTTTTTTTGCATTTAGTAGTGCAACTCCTCCACCAGCGACAATACCTTCTTCAACGGCAGCTCTTGTAGCATGCAACGCATCGTCTACTCGATCTTTTTTCTCTTTCATCTCAACTTCTGAAGGTGCACCTACGTAAAGTACGGCAACTCCACCAGATAGTTTTGCAAGACGTTCTTGAAGTTTTTCTTTATCATAATCAGAAGTAGTAGATTCTATTTGAGATTTGATTTGGCCTACGCGAGATTGAATTTCTTCTCCTGCACCATTACCATTTACTACGGTAGTGTTGTCCTTATCAATAGTTACTTTTTCAGCAGTACCTAGCATTTCGATAGTTGTATTTTCTAAAGTAAATCCACGTTCTTCTGAAATAACTGTTCCCCCAGTCAAAATTGCAATATCCTCTAACATAGCTTTTCTTCGATCTCCAAAACCTGGAGCTTTTACAGCTGCTATTTTAAGTGCTCCACGTAATTTATTAACTACTAAAGTAGCTAAAGCTTCACCATCTACGTCTTCTGCTATTATCAAAAGAGGTTTTCCAGTTTGTGAAACAGGCTCAAGTATCGGAAGAATATCCTTCATAGTAGAAATCTTTTTATCATATAATAAAATATATGGAGATTCTAAGTCAGCTTCCATCTTTTCAGAGTCAGTTACAAAATAAGGAGAGAGGTATCCGCGGTCAAATTGCATCCCTTCAACAACATCCACATAAGTATCTGTTCCTTTAGCTTCCTCAACTGTAATTACACCTTCTTTGCCTACTTTTTCAAAAGCTTCAGTAATTAAAGCTCCGATAGTAAGATCATTATTTGCAGAAATACTGGCTACTTGATTTATTTTTTCTGAAGAGTCTCCAACAGCTGCTGTTTGTTCTCCTAGGGAATCAACGATAGCTTGAACTGCCTTGTCGATACCTCTTTTAAGATCTAAAGGGTTTGCACCGGCAGCAACATTTTTTAATCCTTCAGTAACAATGGATTGTGCTAAAATCGTAGCAGTTGTAGTTCCATCACCAGCAAGATCATTGGTTTTAGAAGCAACTTCTTTCACCATTTGAGCACCCATGTTTTCTAGAGGATCCTCTAATTCAATTTCTTTAGCAACTGTTACCCCATCTTTAGTTACTTGAGGAGCGCCAAATGATTTTCCTATAATTACATTCCTACCTTTTGGACCTAATGTTACTTTTACTGCATTGGCAAGCGCATCAACACCTCGTTTAATGCCATCTCTTGCTTCAATATCAAATACTATTTTTTTTGCCATTTTATTTTTTTTTAAATTGAATTAAACGATTGCGAAAATGTCGCTTTCCTTCATGATTAGAAAATCCTTTCCTTCATGTTGTAATTCAGTACCTGCATATTTTCCATAAAGGACTTGATCCCCAACACTTACAGTCATAGGATTATCTTTGGTACCAATACCTACAGCTACTACAGTTCCTTTTTGTGGTTTTTCTTTTGCAGAGTCTGGAATAATAATTCCAGAAGAGGTTTTTGTTTCGGCAGCAGCAGGCTCTAAAAGAACGCGGTCTGCTAGGGGTCTAATACTTATTTTACTCATGATTATCATTTTTATTTGGAACTTATTTGTTTTTCAGAAATCATGCCAAGCCGAATATTACTGACAATCTGTGATTTAAAATGTCAGCCTGTCAGTTTTTAATTTCATGAAGATGAAATCTAATTATTGATTTCAGGTATAGTTTCAGGGATTTCAGGTATAGTCTCAGGGAGTTCAGGAATGACCTCTGGAATTAACTGTTTTGTACTGCCTTGGAGAAGTTTGGAATCAGTAACATTTTCACTTGAAGACAGAGTTGCATTTGAAATTAAAATTAAAATCAATAATAAAGAAGCTAATATCCATGTACTCCTATCTAAAAAATCTGAAGTTTTTTGGACACCTCCTACTTGCTGGGTTCCTCCACCAAAAGAAGATGATAATCCTCCGCCTTTAGGGTTTTGAACCATAACTACCAAAACCAAAAGGAAGCATACTATTATTATAAGGGCTATAAATATTGAAAATGTGCTCATGTTATTAGTCTTTCAGTTTTTGAAATTTTTTATCATTTTTATTTGATCCACAAAGAAACTATTTTTTTCTGGATATTTCAACCCTAATATTTGATATGCTTGTATTGCTTTGGTATATTTTTTTTGCTTTATGAATACTTTAGCAAGTGTTTCTGTCATTAGTTCATCTGAAGATGCCCAGCTTTTTTCACTTAAATCAATTTTATTTTCTGCATTTTTATCAGGAATCATCTTATTTTTTTTGGTTAAAAAAAGATCAATAAGAGCAAATTTTTCATTTAGTTCAATGTCTTTTTTATTTGATTGCTTATTGTTTTTTATGTGATATGCCCATTCAGAAAAACTTAACTTTTTTATGATATCTGCTTTTTTTTCAACTAAAGAAGAATCTTCAATACTATTATTAGCAGGAGGTATTAGTTCTTTAGAAATTACTTTTTGATATTTCTGTTCAATAAATTCATAAAGTAATTCTCTATCGAAAGTAGATATTGCAGTACGGGAAAGTGCCTGATTAAAATTACTAGCTTTCAGTTGTTGTATAGCTTTAAGTTGATAGACCCTTGCTAAGTGAAAATTGGGATATTTTTGGAGTAATTTTTTTATAGCATTTAAGTGAGCCAAGTTGTTTGGATCAAAGGAGTTAATTAGCTGAAAAAGAGAAGTTGCGTCTTGGATCACCATTTTGCTAGAGTGTCATTAAAGATATCTTGAGTAATTCTATTAAAAATTTCTTCGTGTGCTTCATCTTTGATATCATATACTTGTAATTGTGCAGGAAAATCGTAAAAAAAAGAATACTTCTTGCTATAATCATCTTCCTCCCTTTTGGTATTAATAAATCTAAAATCAACTGTCATTTTAAGACGATTTTGCGCAGCTGTAATTTTTGCAGTAGCAGACATTGGGGTTACACTGTACTGGGTTATTTCTCCCTCATAGATTAATTGTCCGTCATTTGTGACTAGATCCAGATTAGTTTGATTCATAATAAGGTCTTGTAATGCATTGGTGAAATCATTGTCTAAACCAGGCTCTACCGTTGATCCCGATCTATTGCCAGCCTGATTTTCAAAAAAATTAACTTGAAAGGTATTCACTCCTGGAGGAATTGATGCTCCTGTAAAAGAGTAGAACTTACAAGACTTAAAGCTTAAAATTAAAATTAAAATTATAAGGCTTAATAATTTATTCTGATTCAATATCATGGAGATCATATTGTTTAATTTTTCGATAAAGTGTTCTTTCTGAAATTCCTAGTTCCCTAGCAGCTAATTTACGTTTTCCTTTACTTCTTATGAGTGCTTGTGATATCATTTCTAGTTCTTTCTGATGAAGAGAGAGTGGTTCTTCTTCTTCAATCGTTTCAACAAAAGAATACTTGTCTAAAGGTTCAACTTCAGAGTTTTTCTTAGTTTCAGAAGAATATGAAGGAATAGATTCCATAGAAGCCTGATTCATTTCCTTTTCCTCTGATTCATCTCCATAAATCTTATCAATAAGCCCTTGGTTTTTTTCCTGAACACTTTCAGAGCTCCCGTTTTTCATAAGATCTAAAGTTAATTTTTTAAGATCATTTAGATCGTTTTTCATGTCAAAAAGCACCTTATAGAGAATTTCTCGTTCTGATGAAAAATCACTCTCTCTTTCCTTCTTATCAACTAGGGCAGGAAGGCGAGAACCTTTATCTGGAAGATAGGTTCGTAAGATAGCAGGATTGATATTTCTTTCTGTTTCCAAAACGGATAATTGTTCAGCTACATTTCTAAGTTGACGTATGTTACCATTCCACCGATACTCTGATAAAAGAGCTTGAGAATGCTCATCTAATTGAACGGTAGGCATATGATATTTCTGAGCAAAATCTGAAGCAAATTTTCTAAACAAAAGTGCTATATCCTCTTTTCTGTCTCTTAAAGGGGGGAGTGTTATTTCTACTGTACTTAATCTATAATACAAGTCTTCTCTAAATTTTCCTTTTTCAATGGCCTCAATAATGTCTACATTAGTTGCAGCTACTATCCTTACATTGGTTTTTTGAACTTTTGAAGAGCCAACTTTGATGAATTCTCCAGTTTCTAAAACACGTAATAAACGTACTTGGGTTGGCAAAGGAAGTTCTCCAACTTCATCTAAAAAAATTGTTCCTCCATCTGCTACTTCAAAATACCCTGAGCGATTTTGGGAGGCACCTGTAAAGGCACCTTTCTCATGCCCAAAAAGCTCACTATCTATTGTTCCTTCAGGAATAGCTCCACAATTTACAGCAATGTATTTTGAGTGTTTTCTATGTGAATTTTGATGAATAATCTTAGGAATACTTTCTTTTCCTACCCCACTTTCACCAATTACTAAAACAGAAATATCTGTTCCTGAAACCCTAAGCACTTTTTCCAGAGCACGATTAAGACCAGAATTATTTCCAATAATTCCAAAGCGTTGTTTTATTCCTTGTAATGAATCCATATCTAAACTCCTTTTGAATATTTCTCAGCTTGTCCAATTAAAGTAGCAGAGGTACAATCTGTTATTTTGACATCTATAAAATCACCTATACTATAATTTTCTTTTGGAAAAACAACTACAGTATTTCGAGTAGTTCTTCCACTCCAAAATTTATCTGATTTTTTAGATTTTTTTTCTATTAATACACAAACAATTTTTCCTAAAAATTGTTTTGTACGATAAACACTATGTTCTCGTTGTTTATCTATAATTTCAGATAAGCGAATTTTTTTTATAGCTTCGGGAACATTGTCTTTTATTTTGCGCGCAGCTAAAGTTCCTGGACGCTCTGAATAGGTAAACATAAATCCAAAATCATATTTAACATAGTCCATCAAGTCTAATGTGTCTTGGTGATCCTGATCTGTTTCAGTTGGGAATCCAGCAATCATATCATATGAAATTCCACATTCAGGAATTAATTTTTTAATCGAATCAATCAATTGAAAATATTCTTCGCGTGAATGTTGACGATTCATTTTTTTTAAAACAGCATTACTTCCTGATTGAACAGGTAAGTGAATATGTTTACAAATATTGTTATATTTCTTCATTACCTCAAGAACATTCAAAGACATGTCTTGTGGATTTGAGGTTGAAAATCGAACACGCATTTTAGGCTGTTCTTCAGCAACTAATTTTAAAAGATTTTCAAATCGTAAGGCTGTTTTTTGTTGTAACGGAGCTGCACGCTCAAAATCTTTTTTTAATCCACCGCCATACCAAAGATAACTATCAACATTCTGACCCAATAAAGTAATTTCTTTATATCCTTTGGCTTCAAGATCATTAACTTCCTTTAAAATACTCTTAGGATCACGACTGCGTTCTCTTCCTCTTGTGAAAGGTACTACACAAAATGTACACATATTATCACAGCCTCGGGTTATAGAAACAAATGCTGATACCCCGTTTGAATTCATGCGAACAGGAACAATATCTCCATAAGTCTCTTTTTTAGAAAGATTAACATTAACAGCTTCACGCTTGTTTTCAACTTTTCTCAATAAGTTTGGAATATCTTTATATGCGTCGGGTCCTACAACAAGATCTACGATCTTTTCTTCTTCAAGAAATTTATGTTTTAATCTTTCTGCCATACATCCCAAGACACCTACTGTCATTGAATACTTTCTTTTTTTAATAGAATTGAAATATTCTAAGCGTTTACGAACTGTTTGTTCTGCTCTTTCTCTAATTGAGCAAGTATTAACCAAAACCAAAGAAGCATGATCTATGGTCTCAGTGACTGTGTAGCCTTCATCGCTTAAGATAGATGCGACAACTTCGCTATCTGCAAAATTCATCTGACAACCATAACTTTCTATATACACACTCTTTGTATGACTTTTTTTTTCATTATTATGTTGATTACCAGATGATTGAAAATCTATACTATCTTGTTTAGATGAGAGTAAATGTGAGGGTAAATTTGTCACAGTTCCATTGTGGTCGTGTGGATTCTTATGGGTGTTTACTGTTTTTTTATCTTTTATCATCTGTATCTTAAACCTAACTTTGAGGGTAATTTTGAACAAAAATCAGTTACCCTCATTAATATTTTATCTTAAATCAAATTAAATACAAATATAAGAACAATCAGACAATATGTCATACTAAATAAGTGTAATAAAAAAAGAGAGAGACCTTAAAATTAGATTATTCTTTCCTTTATTTATTTGACGAAAAACAACAGGTTGCAAAATCTTACTCAGCTGCATGTACTACTGATTTCTATGTTTTTGATGCTAATTTAATATCCGTTTACCATTGTTAGTTTGATGATTCTAGGCCATCCAACGAATTATTAGTTTCTAGAAAAGATATAAGAATCTCTTTAGATAATATTATATTATAAAAACCAGCAATTATAGACCAAAAATCTAGTAAGGTTTGTGGGATTAAGTCTAGGTAAATTAGCGTAGACCGTTAATATCGTATTTGTTAAAAAAATCTCATATTAATTCAGCTGTATTTTTATTTTGGTAGTTTATATAAAACTAATTGTGATCTCCTCCAACTATTTTATAATGTTCAACAGAAGCACCGTTAGTTCCACCAAAGTATCCTAAGTAGTCAATTTTAGTACCATTAGAATTAATGCTATTTGTTATTGGAGAGTTATTAGTATTATTGAAGTTATTCCAATAATTAAGAACAAATTCTGCCGAATTATAGTCACTGTTCCAAGTATAGGGAAGTACAATATCTGATTAACCGTTAATGGTAATTACAGGTATTTGATGAAAAGATGAATGATCGCAGTTTAACATTGTGCCAGAGACACTCACTATGGGAGCGAAAAGTTCACTTTTATGAAGTGCTAACCCAAATGAAAACATACCTCTATTTGAATAACCAACCGCATATATTCTTTCAGAATCTATATTATGTTCACCCGAAATTTTCCCTATTAATGACTCAATAAAGCCAAAATAATCTGTATTACTTTTATTATCTGCTCCCGGTAAATAAGGATTCCAATTACTTTGGCCGTCTAAACAACTACCTTGAGGATATACCAAGATATATCCATTTTGATCCGAAGAGCTCTCATGTCTGCATCATTTATATAATCATCGGCATTACTTCCAAAGCCATGAAAGTTGAAAACTATTGCAGCTGGATTTAATGCGTCATAAGTACTTGGAACATATAAAATATACTCTCTTAATTCATTATCATGAACTATGGTCAAGGCATCGCTGTTCGATTCATATGATAAAGGAAATTCGTCTCTAATTATACATCTAGTAAATAATAGAATGATCAATGATAGAAAAAAAACAAAATGATTTTTGATAAAATATTTTATTTATAATGTTACAGGGTTGATGGACAAACGTAATCTGAAATTTTTATCCCAGACTCTTTAATGGCTTTAAATCCGCCTTTAATGTCAAACAGATTGTGTATACCTCGATTTTTTAAAATAGAAGCAGCAATTACACTCCGATATCCACTGGCACAATGGACATAGAAGTTTTTTGAAGAAGGAAATTCACTTATGTGATTATTTAGGAAATCTAAGGGAGTATTATTTGAATTCGTAATGTGTTCTGACAAATATTCTGAGGGTTTACGTATATCAAAAATCTCTAATTCTTCTTTAGAATTTAATGACTTTAATTCTGAAACTTCAATCCCCTTAACTGTATCGATTGATTTCCCTTTATTTTTCCAAGCATCAATACCACCTTTAAGATAGCCTAGAGTATTGTCAAAGCCCACACGTGATAAACGAGTTACAGTTTCTTTCTCTCGTCCTTCCGGTGTTACCAATAAAATAGATTGTTTTACATTTCCAATCATTGCACCAACCCATGGAGCAAAGCTACCATCAATTCCAATAAAAATAGATTTTGGAATATGTCCTTTACTAAAATCATCCTGATGTCTTACATCCAGAATGATTGCATCTGATTCGTTAGCGACTGTTTCAAAAAAATCACTGCAAAGTGGTTTTGTTCCTATTTCGAGAATTGTTTTAATATCTTCATATCCCTCTTTATTCATTTTAACATTGAGTGGAAAATATTGAGGTGGAGGTAATAAGCCATTCGTAACTTCTTCGATGAATTCTTTTTTTGTCATATCGACTCTAAGGGCATAGTTGGTTTTCTTTTGCTCTCCAAGACTACCAAAAGTTTCTTTACTCAAATTTTTACCACAAGCAGAACCCGCTCCATGTGTCGGATAAACAATTATATTGTCAGAAAGAGGCATGATTTTTTCTCTTAAACTATGATATAAAATTCCGGCAAGGTCTTCTTGAGTTGTGTCCGCTGCTTTTTGCGCTAAATCAGGTCTTCCAACATCTCCAATAAACAAAGTATCTCCAGTAAATATAGCAATATCTTTTTGATGAGCATCTCGAAGTAAATAGGTAGTGCTCTCCATCGTATGTCCTGGAGTGTGAAGTACGATAAGAGAGATGTCCCCAATTTTAAATTCTTGTTGATCTTTTGCAATTAAGGAATCAAAAATTGTTTCAGCTTTAGGTCCATAAACAATAGTTGCCCCAGTCTCTTTGGCAAGAGTTAAATGACCACTCACAAAATCTGCGTGAAAATGAGTTTCAAAAATATATTTGATTTTGGCTTTATTTTTTTTGGCTTTTTGCAAATAAGTATCTACTTCCCTTAGAGGGTCAATAATTGCAACTTCTCCATTGCTTTCGATATAGTAGGCCCCTTGAGATAAGCATCCTGTATAGATTTGTTCAATTTGCATTTAAAATTATTTTAGGTAAAATTAAAAAACGATTTAAGGGTTAAATAAAGTTTATTCATTGCGTTGTTGGCTCAATTTTTTTTGGAGAAGAGTTTTTTTACAAATCCCATCAAAACTATCAGTGGCATCTCCAGATGTGATAAATAAATTCTGTTTTTTTAATGTAGTAATTATTTTGCTTTTCAAAATAACGTCACGTGCAGGTCCAATTGCTCCAACTATCATAACTCGAATTCCTCTGTTTTGAAGCATTTTAATTATTTGAGTGAGTTGTTCTGTTGAAGTACTGTCAATATAATTAATGGCGCGCGCATTGATAATAAAACCTTTAACTATATCAGGGTTTTTGTTAACAGCATTAAGAATAATCGTTTTGAAATACTGAATGTTTCCAAAAAAGAGTTGAGCATCAAAGCGAAATATAATAAGATCTCTTCTATCCACAACTTCTTCAGGAAATCGATCTTTATTTTTAAAATAATTTGTTTTACCAATACGTCCTAGGAATGCGTAATGTGGTTTTGAGATTCGAGAAACTAATAAAAAAAGTGAAATAGCAATTCCTAAAAGAATCCCTTCGGTAATTCCAATAAATAAGGTCAGTAAGAAAGTTAGAATTAGAACAACAAATTCTTCTCTTTTAGTTTTATAAAGTCTTAATGCAAATTTATAATCAATTAATTTAAAAACAGCAACCATAATAATAGCAGATAAAACAGCTTTTGGAAGATAGTAAAACCAATGTGTAAAAAAACTTAGTACTAGTGCAATCAGAGCAGCTGTCACTAGGGCAGAAACTCCTGTTTTTGCTCCTGCCTGATCATTTACTGCGGTTCTTGAAAAACCGCCTGTAGTGGGATAGGATTGGAAAAATGAACCCACAATATTGGACGCACCTAAGGCTATTAATTCTTGATTGGGATTTATCTCGTGATCTTTGTTTTTTTCTTCAATTGCTTTTGCAATAGAAATAGCCTCCATATATGCGACTAATGCTAAAGTCAGAGCAGTAGGAGTTAAGGTTTGTATAATTTCCCAGTTTAGTGAAGGAATTTTTAATGAAGGAAGCCCTTCAGGAATTAAACCAACTACAGCTACTCCTTTTTCAATTTGACCTGTGAAATATATCCACGAAATACTTAAAATAACAACAATTAAAGAGGCGGGGACTTTTTCATTATACTTTCTAATTAACATAAGTATAAGAATACTAATTATTCCGATTACCAATGTAGGATAGTGAATAGTGCTTTCAGCCTCAAAAAAAGCCTTAATAACAACATGAAGTTTATTGCTTTGAGGAATTGGAACTCCAATCAAATGCTTCATTTGACTAAGTCCAATTATGATTGCTGCACCTGATGTAAATCCACTAATCACAGGTTTTGATAAAAAGGAAACAATAAACCCCATTCTTAATAGACCTAAAGAAAACTGAATTAATCCCATTAGTAAAGCTAGAAGAATAGCCATCTCAATATATTGATTGGGATCTATGATAGAAAGAGCACTCAGTCCAGCTGCAACAAGAAGAGAGTCCATGGCAACAGGGCCCACGGCTAATTTTCTTGATGTACCTAAAAAGGCATAGACAATTTGTGGAACCAAAGCAGCATATAAGCCATAAATAGGAGGAAGCCCGGCTATAAGAGCATAAGCCATTCCTTGAGGAACCAGTAAAATAGTGACTGTTATTCCAGCTATAACATCACTTTTGAGATAGACTAATTTATAGTTTTTAATCCAGCTTAATATGGGTAAGTAATTTTTCAGATTTATTCTATTTTGGGATAAAGTTACCATAGTTTTGAAAAACAGATATAATTTCTGTGATAACCTTATATCTTAAAAACAGTTTTTAAGAGTATTTTTTACAAAGAAATAGATTTTTTGAGAGGTTGTATTAGGTTTTTTTGGTTTAGTCAAATATTTTCAGATACTAAAACTTTACAATTTTTATAAAAATAATATTAATTTAATCTATAATAACCCACTGAAAGCAGTTGTTTATCAGATGAAATTTGAGATATCAATCATTTAAAATTTGAGAGATACAAAAAAACTTACCTACTTTTGCTCGCAAATGAAAAGATTATGGCTAAAAATTTAGTAATTGTAGAATCACCTGCAAAAGCAAAAACTATTGAAAAGTTTTTAGGAAAGGAATTTAAAGTCGCCTCTAGTTTTGGCCACATTGCGGATTTACCCTCCAAAGAGCTAGGTGTTGATGTTGATGGAGATTTCACGGCTAAATATATAGTTAGTTCTGACAAGAAAAAATTAGTTAGTGAATTAAAGAGTTTAGCTAAGAAGGCTGAAATGGTATGGTTAGCGAGTGACGAAGACCGTGAAGGAGAAGCCATCGCATGGCATTTAGCAAACACTTTAAATTTAGACGAATCAAACTCAAAGCGTATTGTTTTTTCTGAAATTACAAAAAATGCTATTCTTAAAGCAATCAAAACTCCTCGTTCAATAGATTATGATTTAGTTAATGCACAGCAGGCAAGAAGAATTTTAGATCGACTTGTTGGCTATGAATTGTCCCCAGTATTATGGCGTAAAGTAAAAGGAGGCCTTTCGGCGGGGAGAGTTCAGTCTGTAGCTGTAAGACTTATAGTTGAGCAGGAACGAGCTATAAGAAATTTTTCACCTCAACAAAGTTTCAAAACTCAAGCTCTTTTTCAAACTTCTGATAAGAAATTAATTCCAACTCAATTAGTTAAATCTTTTTCAGATCTTGATGGTACAAATATTTTTTTAAAACAAAATATTGATGCATCTTATAATGTAAAAGAGGTTACTAAAAAACCTGCTAAAAAAAGTCCTGCAGCCCCTTTTATAACCTCAACTTTACAACAAGAAGCATCTAGAAAATTATATTTCTCAGTAAGTAAAACTATGACCTTAGCACAGCGATTATATGAAGTAGGTTACATTACTTATATGAGAACAGATAGCGTGAATCTTTCCCAAGAGGCCCAAAAAAATATTTCAAAACAAATTGATTCTCAATACGGAGCTAATTATTTACAGCCAAGAAAATTTAAAACAAAAAACAAAGGAGCTCAAGAGGCCCATGAAGCGATTCGCCCAACTGATTTTTCAAAGGCACAATTGAATATTGATTACGATCAAGCTAGATTGTATGAATTGATATGGAAAAGAACAATTGCGTCACAAATGTCTGATGCACAGCTAGAACGTACTCAAATAATTGTTAAAACAGATAAACATAAAGAAACATTTACTGGAAAAGGGGAGGTTATTACTTTCGATGGATTCTTAAAATTATACTTAGAGGGGGTTGATGACGATGATGAAGAAATCAATGGGATGCTTCCAAAAGTTAAAGTTGGAGATGAACTTTACCTAGAAAAAATGATTTCTACTCAACGTTTTTCTCGCCCACCTTACAGGTATTCTGAAGCTTCTTTAGTAAAGAAAATGGAAGAATTAGGTATTGGAAGACCCTCAACTTATGCTCCTACTATTTCGACAGTTCAAAACAGAAAGTATGTGGAGAAAGGGATTTCAGAAGGGGACTCTAGATCCTATAAACAATTGATTTTAAAAAATAATATTATTGAATCTGACGAATTATCTGAAATGGTTGGCGCTGATAAAGGCAAGTTAATTCCCACTGATATTGGAATGATAGTAAATGATTTCTTAGTAGATAACTTTGAAAATATTTTGGATTATAATTTTACAGCTCAAGTGGAACAAAGTTTTGATGATATTGCCAATGGAGTTAAAGATTGGACTGAAATGTTAAAAGGATTTTATGATAAATTCCACCCCACTGTTGAACACGTTAAAGAAAACGCTCAACGAGAATCTGGAGAACGTATTTTAGGAGTTGATCCTAAGTCCGGAAGATCTGTAAAAGTACGCTTAGGAAAATTTGGTCCTATGGCCCAAATTGGAGATCCTGAAGATGATGATAAATCGATTTTTGCAAGTCTAGGACCTAATCAACAACTGGAAAGCATAACCTTTGAAGAAGTAATGCAATTATTTGAAATGCCAATGAAAATAGGGGCCTTCGAAGATGAAGAAATAGTTGTAAATAATGGTCGCTTCGGTCCTTATATTAAACACAACAGTATATTTATTTCTCTACCAAAAGGAATGCTTCCAACAGAAGTTGATTTAGATATAGCTATTCAGCTAATTCAAGAAAAACAAAAGGCAGATGCCCCTGTTTATATTTATAAAGAGTTGCCAGTTACAAAAGGAGTTGGACGCTTTGGACCCTTTTTAAAGTGGAGCGGTATATTTATTAATGTTAATAAAAAATACGATTTTGATAAATTAAGCGAGAAAGATATAGTCTGTTTAATTGAAGAAAAAATTCAAAAAGAAAAAGATAAAGTGATTCATGACTGGAGTGATGAGGGTATTAGGGTTGAAAAAGCTAGATGGGGAAGGCATAATATCATTAGAGGAAAACAAAAGGTTGAAATAGGAAAAGATATTGATGCTGAAAAACTCACTTTAAAAGTTGCAGAGAAATACCTTGGGAAGCCAAAAACAAAAACAAAAAAGAAAATCAATAAAAAACAATGAGTTTAGAGTTGCTTTCTCCTATTGAAAATGAGGTATTAGTTGGTTTTTCTCTTCTGCCAAAACAAATCATTGGTAAAAACATTCAGCTTCATACTTTATCAAAAGGATTACCTGATTTAAAAGGTCTTCAAATAGCGATTGTTGGTTTAGAAGAACAGCGCAATAGTTTTTTTCCTAATAATCAATATAATGTTAACCAATTCAGGAGAGCATTTTACGAGTTATTTCCTGGCAACTGGAATATTAATATTGCAGATTTAGGGAATTTACCAAATGGAGAGAATGTTGAAGACTCATATTTTGCTGTAAAAGAAATAGCTTCTCATCTCAAACAGATGAATATAATTCCAATTTTTATAGGAGGAAGTCATGATTTAATATTTCCAATTTATCAGGTTTTTCAAAATCTGAATCAGTTGGTTAATATCACATCTATTGATCGTTCTTTTGATTTTTCTCAAGAAGAAGAGTTGATTTCGGGAAGGTCTTATATGAGTAAAATTATTATGGAAAAACCCAATGTTTTAAATAATTATACTAATCTGGGATTTCAAAGCTATTATTGTGCGTTGGAAGAAAAAGATTTGATGAATAAACTTTACTTTGAGAGCATCAGACTCGGGAAAATATTGGACGATGTTAGTTTAGCTGAGCCTATTTTAAGAGATTCAGATATAGTTGGAATGGACATGAAAAGCCTTTCTTGGGAAGCTATTGCAGATCCTTTAAAAGGTCAGCCTAATGGTCTTGATTCAAGAACTATCTGTTCTCTTACTCGTTATGCAGGAATTAGCGACAGAGTTAGTTTTTTAGGTATTTATGAAATGCCTTCTACTCCTATGATGAATCAACTTTTAGCTCAAATGATATGGTATTTTATTGAAGGGTTTCAATATCGCTTTTCTGAACATCCAGTTTTGTTTTCAGAGGATTTCATAAAGTATTCGGTTACTCTTTCTGATCAGACTATGGTATTTTATAAAAGTGAAAAAAGTCAACGCTGGTGGATGGAATTGACAAATGATTCTCATTTGGATAATAAATCAAAAACTTCTACGTTATTAGCTTGCACAAGAAAAGATTATGATGATGCTACGCGAGATGTAGTTCCTGAAAGGTGGTTTAATGCCATAAAAAGGCTATAGTTTCGAAAGCTTCAAATTTTACATAATTTTAAAATGATATATTAACGTCAAATTTTTATTATTGGTATTAATGAAAAAATGATTAATTTTATGCTTGATTAAGGCATAAAATGCGAGTTTTAATTAAAATATTAATGAAGAAACTTTTAGTTGTATTAACCCTTTCACTTATTGTGATTTCCTGTGGAAACAAGAATAGAGGAGAGCTTATCGGTGTAAAACAAAAAAAGTGGTTTAGTGAAAAGCCCTATGGTATGGTTCTTATTGAAGGCGGTTCATACATCATGGGTAAATCAGATGAAGATATTGCGCAACTTGGAAACGCGCCCGCTAAAACCGTTACTGTTCCATCATTTTATATGGATGAAACCGAAATAACCAACAGTGAATACAAACAATTCGTTTATTGGGTAAAAGATTCCACTGCACTTGCTATGCTGGCAATAAAAGCTGCAGAGTTAGAATTGGGGGAGGATGATAAAGAAGGTATTGGAGAGTTTGCTTTTAAAGATTCAGACACTTCTAAGTTATCTGAATATCAGAAATACATGAAGGAAAATTACTACGATTTGAGTGAGAATATCTACGAAGGTCGCCCTTTAAATTTAGATGCTGATCTTACTTGGAATGCCAATGATTATTCAAGCCAAGAATATGCTGAGGTCATGGACTCACTTTATTTACCTCCAGAGCTTTGGTATGATGGTGAAATGAAAATAGATGTTTCAAAATTAGTATATAAATATACTTGGTTTGATGCAGAAGGTGCAGCAGCAGAATCTAAGCGTTCCAAAAAACAATTTATAGATAGAAAACCATTTATTACAACAAAAAACGTTCAAATATATCCTGACACAACGGTTTGGATAAAGGATTTTACTTATTCCTATAATGAGCCAATGCACAATGATTATTTTTCCCACCCAGCATATCAA
This sequence comes from uncultured Flavobacteriaceae bacterium, assembly GCA_913020075.1. GTDB lineage: Bacteria > Bacteroidota > Bacteroidia > Flavobacteriales > Flavobacteriaceae > MS024-2A. Next base: position 2,860 of record CAJWAE010000003.1, on the reverse strand, counting down.
GACTATCCTGTAGTTGGTATCTCTTGGAACCAGGCAGTTGCTTTTTGTAATTGGAGAACAAACTTTAAAAATGGCTATCAAAGAGATAAGGGAAAACCAAAAGTAAGTCGTTTTAGACTTCCTATTGAAGGGGAGTGGGAATTTGCAGCCAGAGGAGGAATTCCTTCAGGAACATATCCATGGGGATCACCATACCTTTTAAATGACCGAGCATGCTTTCTTGCTAACTTTAAACCTTTAAGAGGTGATTATGCAGCAGATCAGGCAGTATACACTGTTGAGGCCAAATCTTATTTGCCAAATGACTACAATTTATATAATATGGCAGGTAATGTTTCAGAATGGACCAATTCCTCCTATGATCAAGGTGGATACGAATACGTTGCTTCTTTGAATCCAAACATGTCTTTTCCTAATGAAAAGCGTAAAGTTGTTCGTGGAGGATCATGGAAAGATGTAGCTTATTACTTAAGAGTAAGTTCTAGAGATTATGAATATTCAGATTCTTCAAGAAGCTTTATAGGCTTTAGAACAGTTCAAGATTACTTGGGGTCGACAGAAGTAAAAATGAAATAAATATAAAGGATAAAAAAAACTTAATATATTAGTAAACAATTTAATAAAACCATCAAAATGACTGATAAAGATCTAAAAAAACGTTTAAGAGGTAAAATATCAATGCACATGCTATTTGGATTAGGAGGTGCGGTAGTAATTATAGGAGCACTTTTTAAAATTCTCCATCTTGAAATTGGTCCTATCACAGGAGGTCTTGTATTGGGTCTTGGATTAGGTACTGAAGCCTTAATTTTCACAGTAGCTGCACTTAATACGGGTGAAATTAAAGAAGAACACAATGAATATGTCAAAAAAGTTAATGGTGCTGGCCCAAAAAAGGTGAGCTCAGCTGGAGGTGAAGAAGGTTTATCTTCAAAAATAGATGCTTTAATGCAAGAAGCTAAATTAGATGTTAGTTTAATGAATTCTTTAGCTAAAAGCATAAAAAATCTTGAAAGCTCTGCTAATGCTCTCACTCCAGCAACTGATGCTATTGCATCATCTGAAAGTTATTCACAAGGTCTAGCAACTGCGGCAACTCAATTGGAGCTGCTTAACAGTAACTACAAAAAACAAATTGAAGATTCTAAAGGTAATGCTGAATTTAGCAATAAAGTCAATGATAATGCTGAACAACTTCGCAGTCAAATGGAAAGCCTATCTGCAAATTTAGCGGCATTAAATAGTGTATACGGTGGAATGCTTAATGCAATGAATAAAAAATAATATTGCTTAAAGCAATAAACAAAAAATAATATAAAATGGCTGGAGGAAAAGAAACCCCAAGACAAAAACTTATTAGTCTTATGTACTTGGTATTTATCACCATGCTTGCATTGAATGTAAGTAAAGAAGTATTAGATGGCTTTGGGCAAATGTTTGATAAAATCGAAGATGCAAATGCTAGAGTTTCTGAAAGTAACAATTTACTGTATGAAAATATAGCTGTCAATGCTGTAGAAAAAGAAGGAAAGTGGGTTGGTCATGACCGAACTGCAAAACAAATTAAATCAGAATCGGATGCCTTCTTTAATAAATTAAAAGAAATTAAAGATAAAATTACTATAAAACAAAAACTTAAAGATCCAGAGCTTGAAAAATTTTCAGAAATGGATAAAGGAGAAGCTTTAGATGTAATCTGGTTCAAAGAGGGATCTGATGTGGCTTCAGCTGCTTTTCTTGATATGGTTCAAGAATACAAAATGCATGTAATTCAAGTATTTGGTAGTCAATATCCTTCGTCTATAGATATGGTAGAAGCTAGGTTTTTTACTGGCGACATGAATAATAATGTAAAAAACAAAGACAATGTTGACCAGCCATGGCTAGCTGCGAACTTTAAAGGATTTCCACTTATATCGTCATTAGCTAAACTAACAATGATGCAAAATGATGTACGTCAAACAGAACACGATGTTTTGACAACTCTTATGGGTAAGGAATTAAAAATGTCATCTACGGTTAATGAGAGTAACTATACCAGTTTACTTATAACTGAAAAAGCAGCATATTATCAAGGTGAAACTTTTAATGGCAGTGTTATTTTAGGAAGAAAGGGAGGAGCACAAAACCCTAATTCTGTAAACTTAAAAATTGATGGAAGGCAGCTTAAGGCTACTGATTATGAGTTGATACCTGGTGGAGTTAAATTAAAAGTTAGTGCAGGTTCTGCAGGTGATCATAATATTGAAGGTGATCTTGTTTTTTTAAGTGAAGGGAAGGAATCTACTATTTCTGTAAAACAGACCTATTTAGTGATTTCAAAACCTAATTCAGCTGTTATTTCTGCAGACAAAATGAATGTAGTCTACAGGGGTGTTCAAAATCCAATTACAATTTCTATACCTGGTATTCAAGATAGCAAAATAAATGCTTCAGCACCTGGACTTAAACGTGTTAAGGGTAGTAAATACACTTTGTCTCCCAAAACAGGAAGAGATGTCAAAATTAAAGTTTCGGGAACCTTACCAGATGGAAATAAAGTTTCTTCTGTTTCAACATTTAGAATTAAAGATATCCCAAAACCTGCTGGATATTTCCGCGGAAAATCTGGATCATTTAAGACTCCAAAATCAAGCTTAGGTAAAGGTAAAGTATCCGCAGTGCTAGAAGATTTTGATTTTGATTTGCCCTTGAAGACAGTTTCTTTTCGTTTTAGGGCACCCGGTCAACCTAGCGTAGTTGTTAAAGGAGAAAGGATGGATAAAAAGGCTCTTAACATGCTAACGCGTGTTAAAACTGGGCAATCAATCATAATTTCAGATATAGAAGTAATAATTCCTTCAAATCCGAGTTATAAGTT
>CAJWAE010000002.1 GCA_913020075.1 uncultured Flavobacteriaceae bacterium | reverse complement strand
CTCTTGGCGCCCCGGCTATCACTGGAGCTTCTGTAGAAGCAAAAGTGGTGAGTCATCTTAAAGGTGACAAAGTGATCGTTTTTAAGAAAAAAAGAAGAAAAGGATACCGTGTTAAAAACGGACATCGTCAAGCTTTAACAGAGTTGGTAATTGAAAGTATTCAAGCTACCGGTGCTAATCTAAAAACAGAAACAGCAAAAAAGAAGTCCGTTGAAAAATCCGCAACAACACCTAAATTTAAAGCTGATCCTGTAGTTAAAAAGGCATCAATCAAGAAAGCTGCTCCTAACAAAATTCCCTCTGTGGATTATAGTAAAATGACAGTTGCTGAACTTAAAGTAGAAGCAAAAAAGAAAGGTATTGAAGGAATTTCTGGAATGAAAAAAGAACAATTGATAGTAACATTATCTAAATAAAAATTTTAAAACCATTGTATTATGGCACACAAAAAAGGAGTAGGAAGTTCTAAAAATGGAAGAGAATCAGAATCTAAACGATTAGGTGTTAAGATTTTTGGTGGTCAGGCTGCTCGAGCTGGTAACATAATTATTCGTCAACGAGGAACGGTTCATAATCCTGGAGAAAATGTATATCTTGCAAAAGATCATTCACTTCATGCTAGGGTAGACGGTCTCGTGAGATTTACAAAAAAGAGAGATAACAAGTCATTCGTCTCCATAGTACCTTTCGAAGCGTAACTTATTAAATTTTTTCTTGAACAAACAATTTTAACCTTAGTATCGATAATATTCTGGCTTAAAAGGACCTTTTACAGTTACACCAATGTAGTCAGCTTGATCTTCAGATAAACTTTCTAATTCTACACCCAAATGATCTAAATGTAAAGCAGCTACTTTTTCATCTAAATGCTTAGGTAGCATATAAACTTTATTCTCATATTTCTCAGGGCTTAACCAAAGCTCTAATTGAGCTAAAGTTTGGTTGGTAAATGAATTGCTCATCACAAAACTGGGATGGCCTGTCGCACATCCTAAATTTACCAAACGACCTTCTGCAAGAACAATGATTTGTTTATCATCCTCTAAGGTGTATAAATCTACCTGAGGTTTAATCTCTGATTTTGTAGACCCATAATTTGAATTCAACCAAGTTATATCAATTTCATTATCAAAATGACCAATGTTACAAACAATAGCTTTGTCTTTTAATGCTAAAAAAGATTCTTTTTTTAAGATGTCTTTATTACCAGTTGCGGTACAAACTATATCAGCATTTCCAATTACTGACGATAGTTTTTTAACTTCAAACCCGTCCATGGCAGCTTGTAAAGCACAAATAGGATCAATTTCAGTTACGGTTACAATAGCTCCAGCCCCACTGAAGGAAGCTGCAGTTCCTTTTCCCACATCACCATAGCCACAAACAACAACACGTTTTCCAGCAAGCATTATATCTGTAGCACGCCGAATTGCATCCACTGCACTTTCTCTACATCCGTACTTGTTATCAAATTTAGATTTGGTTACAGAATCATTTACATTAATCGCAGGAATAGGCAGAGTTCCATTTTTCATTCTTTCGTACAAACGGTGAACTCCAGTAGTGGTTTCTTCAGAAAGACCATTAATTCCTTCAACCAACTCAGGAAAACGATCTAAAACCATATTGGTTAAATCTCCTCCATCATCTAAAATCATGTTTAAGGGTTTTTTGTCTTCACCAAAAAGTAATGTTTGTTCAATACACCAGTCAAATTCTTCTTCATTCATTCCTTTCCATGCGTATACTGGAATTCCAGCTGCAGCAATTGCAGCAGCAGCGTGATCTTGAGTAGAAAAAATATTACATGAACTCCATGTAACGTCTGCACCTAAGGCTACTAAAGTTTCTATAAGAACAGCAGTTTGAATAGTCATATGTAAGCATCCTGCTATTCGAGCTCCTTTTAAGGACTGAGTAGGACCATATTCTTTTCGCAAAGCCATGAGACCTGGCATTTCTTTTTCAGCTAATAAAATTTCTTTTCGCCCCCATTCAGCAAGTGCAATATCCTTTACTTTGAAAGGAAGAGATTGTCTATTTTTTGTTGACATAGTTGTATCTTTGTTTCAAAGTGCAAAAGTACAATCTTTTTAAGTAACACCAAATGCCTTTAAGCTATAGAGAAACCATAGCAAATACTATTCAGATTCTACTTTGGGAAATTTCAGAATCTGAACAGGAGTTACAAGAGGGTTTAGCGCTATCAAATATTGCTTTAGAGCGACTTTCAAAACGAAAAAGTAAGATACATCGAAAAGGCTATTTAGCGATTAGACAATTACTTAAAACCCTTGAAGTAGAACCCTTGACCCTTCAATACAATCCAAAGGGAGCACCCTATTTAACAGATGGACGTTTCATTTCAATTACCCATACCAAAAATGTTGCAGCGGTTGCACTTTCAACTATTTCTGTTGGGATTGATTTGGAGCATTATCAAGAAAAAATAAAAAAAATATCATCTCGTTTTTTACATTCAAATGAGACCGATAATTTAAAAAAAGTAACTGATATACAATTTCTAACACAAATTTGGACAGCGAAAGAAGCCTTGTATAAAACTTTTGGAATTCCTGGTATTCATTTTAAAAAACAACTTTTAATAGATTCTTTTAAAGAGGGAGCTAAAGAAGTTGTTGGGACTGTTTTTTATCAAAAAAAAGAATATAAACACACACTTCATTTTCGATATTTTAATAATTATTGTTTAACTCTTGCAACACCTGTATGATATATGAAACTTTCTATTGAACTTACCTTAATTCCATTAAAAGAAGACTTTATACCGACTATAAAAGATTTTATAAAATCACTTAGAGGTTCTGAATTTAATATTTTAGAAAACCCCTTGAGTACTCAAATTTATGGAGAATACGATGCTTTAATGACTTTCTTAATTCCTCAAATTAAAGCTACCTTTGAACAAGAGGAGGCAGTAATTTTACAACTTAAATTAGTAAAAGGTGATCGAAGCGATTATAAACCCAATTTTTGAATTTTTTATTGGTCCATATTCCAGTTATTCAAATCTAGATATATCTCTTGAAGGCACTGCTGTTATTCTTGGAGTTTTCAGCGTATGGTATGCAAAAAAAAGTAATGTTTTGGTTTATCCCACTGGAATGATTTCTACGGCAATTTATGTTTATTTATTACTTATTGCTGGATTGGTAGGTGATTTTTTAATAAATGTCTATTATTTTATGATGAGTGTATATGGATGGTATTTTTGGACACAAAAAAGAGAAGAAAAAATTAAACATCCAATAAAAAAAATTTCTTTAGAGGAAAAAAAATGGAGTTTATTTCTTTTTATTACAGCTATAATTATTGTTATGGGTATTTATCTCCATTTTGATAAATGGAACGATTGGACCGCTCCCGTAGATAGTTTTACAACTGCTATATTTTTTGTTGGAATGTGGCTCATGGCAAGAAAAAAAATAGAACATTGGATTTTTTGGATTATTGGAGATATCATTTCTATTCCTCTTTATCTATACAAAGGAATGGGACTTACAAGCATCCAGTATGTTATCTTTACCCTAATTGCTATCTTTGGTTATTTAGAATGGAAAAAAAGTTACAACAACTCGAAACAAATTGCTTAAGAATCGTTTTATACGGCCCTGAATCGACAGGAAAGACTACTATCGCTAAAGCTTTAGCATTACATTATAAAACAGAATGGATTCCTGAATTTGCGCGTGATTATTTACAGTCAAAATGGAACCAACGCCAAGAGGTTTGCTCTTTAAAAGATTTACTCATTATAGCAGAAGGTCAAATTGGGAATGAAAACAAAGCACTTTTAAAAGCAAAAAAATTTCTTTTCTGTGACACTAATGTTATGGTTACAAAAGCCTGGTCTGAAACCCATTTTGGAGGTTATTGCGATCCACAGTTAAAAACCTGGGCAGATGAATTTTATTATGACCATTATTTCTTAACTTATTTTGATGTACCATGGGAGGAGGATGATTTACGCGATCGCCCAAAAGAGCGAAGGTCAATGTTCAATTATTTTAAAGAATTATTAGATCAAAATGATTTGCCATATACATTATTGAAAGGGAATCACGACAACAGAATGAAACTAGCTATAAAAACTTTAGATTCAATTCAAAGTAAAAATTTATGATAACACCCAAGGATCAGAATCAAATTAAATCCGAGGGAAGATCAACCGAATTGATTCAACGTCAACAGGAATATTTAATTGGGGGCAGTGATCCTATTTCGGGTATTAATCCAGCCTCAAATAAAGACGGGATATTTAAGCTTTCTTTAAAAGATCAAACTGAGGCATTTGACCGGTTTAAAAATCAAGACGGATCCTTGAAATGGACAAAGTTCGTTCCAGCATCTGGTCTGGCTAGTAGAATGTTTATGCCTTTATTTTCATATTTAAAAGCAAAAAGGCAATCTAATTTTAATTTCTCAGACTATTTAGAATCGGAATATGGAAATGAAACAAGAAGGCTGATAAAGGAAATAAAAAAACTCCCTTTTTATGGGATTATTAAAAGACTGATTTATTTAAATGAAAAGCTAAATTTTCAGACAGAAGAAGAGTTTTTTAACGCTTTTACAAATAAAATAATTCAAAAGAAAGGATTGAATTACCCCTATTTACCAAAGGGATTAATTCCTTTTTTCACAGATAATTCGGATAAATATTGGACTGCATTTGAAGCTCAATTGATGGAAGCTTTAAAGCTGGGAAACAGAAATACGACTGTTCATTTACATTTTACAATAGCAAAAGAACATCGAGCATTATTCGATTCTGTTGAAAAGCATTTTAGAAATGAAATTTCTAAAGATCAAAACGAACAACTTATCATAGAATATTCTTATCAACATCGATTGACAGACACCCCCTCTTTTGATATAAAAAATAACTGGATTAGAAATTCTTTAGGAGATATTACTTTTAGAAAAGGGGGTCACGGTGCTTTATTGAAAAACTTGAATCAATTGGATGCAGACTGCGTGTGGATCAAAAATATCGATAATATTAAGATGGCAAAGGATAATGCTTCAGCAGAAAGATGGCTTAAAATTTTGGGTGGAAAACTAATCTTAATTCAAGAAGTGCTTTTTAAACATTTAAAAAACTTAAGTAAAAAAACTACAAATACGGATCTTTATCCAATAGTTAAATTTATTAAATCTGTTTTTGATGAAAACTTTACTCTTAAGAAATCCTCTAGTTCTTCTTATTTGGTTTTATATGATTATTTAAATCGACCTATTCGCGTTTGTGGAATGATTCCTAATGCTGGAGCTAAAGGGGGAGGAGCTTTCTGGAAAACTACTAATCGCGGAAGAAGTTTACAAATTATTGAAGGAACAGAACTTGATTCTACCTCTAAAGAAGGTCAAAATGCAATGCATAATAGTAGTCATTTCAATCCTGTAATGATGGTATGTGGAATTACCAATTATGAAGGTAAAAAATTTCCTCTCTATGATTTTCGTGATGAAAAGCGTTTTATGGTAAGTAAAAAAGAATCCGAAGGGTCTATGATTAAAATTCTTGAATGGCCAGGGCTTTGGAATGGTGGGATGGCAGAATGGAATTCGATTTTTATAGAAATACCCTCAGACACCTTTCACCCAATAAAAACCCTTGTGGATTTTTTAGAATAATTTTTTTTATTATATTTGCTGCCAATCTCGAAGGGGTGCCGTTTTTTCGGCTGAGATCATACCCATTGAACCTGGGCGGGTAATGCTGCCAAGGGAAAATACAGAAATTAATATTTTAAACTAAAATAATTACCCCTTTTATTTGAATAATAATTATTCGAATGAAAATAGTACAATTAAACTTTTTATTTATTTTAAGTAGCCTTGGGCTTTTTGCTCAAACCAAAGATATTGAAGTCATTAAAGATACTTTATCCACGATTAATTTAGAAGAAGTTAAACTCATCGGGATTCGGGCCAATGAAAATACTCCTGTAACTTATACGAATATAAATCGAAAGGAAATACAATCACGTAACTTAGGTCAAGACATTCCTATTTTATTGAATTTCTTACCCGCCGTGGTAACCACAAGTGACGCAGGATCAGGAATTGGATATACAGGAATTAGAGTAAGGGGTAGTGATGCTAGCCGAGTAAATGTTACAGTAAACGGCATACCATTTAATGATGCTGAATCTCAAGGAACTTTTTGGGTCAATCTACCTGACTTTGCTTCATCGGTTGAACAAATTCAATTGCAGCGTGGGGTTGGAACCTCTTCTAATGGATCAGCTGCTTTTGGAGCTAGTCTTAATCTGGAAACAGATAAAGTTCGTTCAAATTCATTTGCAAGTCTATCAAGTAGTTTAGGAAGTTTTAATACGATTAAAAATACACTTCAATTCTCTTCGGGAACTCTCAATAATGTATTTACTTTTTCGGGCAGAATTTCAAAAATTAATACAGATGGCTATGTGGATAGAGCTTCTTCAGATTTAGACGGATATTTTTTTCAAGCTACTTTTCGAGACGAAAACACATTGATTAAAGGAATCTTTTTTGGAGGACATGAGGTGACTTATCAATCTTGGTATGGGATTGACTCGGCTAAGCTTTCTGAAGATAGAACTTATAATCCTGCAGGTGAAATTTATGATACACAGGGTGGTCTAAGAGGATTTTATGAAAACCAAGTTGATAATTATCGACAGGATCATTATCAATTCCATTTGAATGAAAAAATTAATTCTTTTTGGAATTTTTCGATTGGATTGAATTACACATATGGGCGTGGCTTTTATCAAGAATATAATAATTTTTCTAGCTCAGATGCCTCATATGATTATTTACAATTAGTTCCTTACCAGATAGGGGGAATATTAATCGAAAGAACAGATAATATAAGTCAAAAGTGGCTAGACAACGATTATTATGTACTAACACTAGGCCTTAATTATAAGACCCCAAAAACCATGTTTAATTTTGGAGGATTGTATAGCCGTTATATTGGAGATCATTTTGGAAATCTTATTTGGGGAAAAAATATAGGAGATACATTACCAAATCATCGTTTTTATGAAAATCAAGGAGTCAAAACAGAGGGAAGCTTTTTTGTAAAAGCAACAAAAAATTTCAGTTCAGATTTAACTGCTTTTCTGGACTTACAATTACGAACTGTAAAATATACAGTTGAAGGGAAAATTTCCGGGCCAGCATCTTTGAGTGTTGATGATCGTTTTCTATTTTTTAATCCTAAGGCTGGATTGACATATACACTCTCTCAAAAACAGAATATTTATTTTTCTTATGCCAAAGCACAGCGAGAACCTAATCGAACAGATTATGAAAATGGAGTGCCTAAACCAGAAAAACTTAACGACTTCGAATTGGGTTGGCGTTTTAAAAACAATAAACTTAGCGCTCAAGCAAATATGTATTGGATGGAATATAAAGATCAATTAGTTTTGACGGGAGCAATAGATGAGGTAGGTGCCCCAATTCGTCAAAATGTTGGTGAAAGTCGTCGGGTTGGTTTAGAAGTAGAAACAAAATTTCAACTAACTAATCAATGGCAATTGCAATCTAATATTGCATTAAGTAAAAATCAGAATTTAGATTTTTATTTTAAAAGAAATGGACAATTGCAATCATTAGGTAAAACGGATTTAGCCTATTCTCCTAATCTAGTAGCAGGGAACACAATTCTTTATACTCCGTCTAACCAATTTCAATTAGCATTTTTAACTAAATATGTTGGTAAACAATACATGGGAAATATTAATGCACAGAGTTCTGTTTTAGATTCTTATTTTATTTCAGACCTTAATGCAGTTTTCACATGGCAGCCAAAGAAATGGATTAAGAAAATCCAATGGTCCTTAATGGTCAATAATCTTTTTAATGTTTTATATCAATCCAATGGTTATTTCTATACTTATGATGACAGTTGGTCTAACCCAGACAAAATTCAAACAATTGAAGGAGCTGGATATTATCCTCAAGCAGGGATTAATTTTTTAACAGGATTGCAAATTGAGTTTTAAAAACGGTAAGCTAAAATTAATCTTGTTATAAAGTTTTTAAAATCACTTTCATTTGAAACATCAAGCATCTGTTGACTGAGTAAAACCAGTTTAAATTTTGAATTATATTCTAAACCTATTTCTAGACCATAGCCATAGGAAAAAGGATTTAATTCATTGTTAAAAAATATTTTTCGATTTTCAGCTGTAGCATGGTGAAATTGTGCGTGAGGAAATCCCCAAAAATAAAGATTTGTATTTTGTAAAGGATCTTCTGCTAAAAGGCTTTGATAAGTTAATCCAAGACGGCCATAATTATCAAAAAAAGTATTGTTTTTAAAATTGGAGAGTACGGGTCCTTGGACCCACTTTTTGCCAATACTAAGACCCACTTTTGAATTTTTAGTATCAGTTCTATAAATTGGTATGCTGGCAAACAAGTTACCGTTTATTGTTCCTCCGATTGGATTCATTACTATATCAAAAGTATTTAAACCATCTTTTTTATTACCGCTCCAAATAGTTCTCGTTCCAAAAATAGAAAAAGAAAGATGTATTCCTTTTTTAGCGTCGTATTTAAATTTTAAAACCTCTGAGGTAATATCTAAATGTTGTAAACTACTTCCTCCAATAATACCATAGCGTAATACATGTACTTTAAAACTGCTTTCCTCTTTTTTGCCTTGAGCGTAATCAATTTCTAATAGTTGTGAAAAACAAAAATTACAAAGAATTAAAAAGCAAATGAGCAAAATTTGTTTTTGTTTAAAAATAGGAATCTTCAAGATTAATTGAATTTAGTTACTGACCCTTAAATTACCATTATAATTTTGAATCTGATAAAAAAGTAATCCTCGAGGCGGATTTAAATCTTCTGTTGGGCTCAAAAGTTGTCCTGTTGCAAGGCTATACTGATAGTCCTCACAACTACAATTTACTAGCACTCCATTAATAGTAAGTTTTGAGCAATTTTCCGGAAAATGATTCGGACAAGTTGCTTCCCATGCTAAAAATGTAGATCCATTTAAATTGAATACCACTACACCATTAATACCAATATCATTAACTAGAATACTTCCCCCCACAAAATTCAAATTATTATATGAAGGAAGAGATAAATTAATTTCTCTCTGAAACTTAACATCAACTAAGTAAGGATTTCGAGATTCTTTAAATTTAGTACAGCTAAAAAAAAAAACAAATCCTAAAAACACAAAAGGTTTCAACGTCAATATTTTTTTAATGACTTGCTTCAATTTTGTATATTTGTTATAAATCAACCTTTGGGAAAATTTTCTGTTTACTTAAAACGCATAAATCATGAGTAAAGTATCTTATTACACTGAAGAAGGTTTAAAAAAACTTCGTGCTGAGTTAAATCAGCTCAAAGATATTGAACGCCCGAAGGCTTCAAATGCTATCGCCGAAGCTCGAGATAAAGGAGATTTAAGTGAAAACGCAGAATATGATGCAGCTAAAGAAGCACAAGGAATGCTTGAAATGCTTATAGCTAGAACGGAAAATACACTTTCTAATGCACGAATTATAAATGAATCAGAATTAGATAATTCAAAGGTTTTAGTTTTATCTACTGTAGAACTAAAAAATAAAGCCAATGCTGGTGTTATGAAATATACCCTAGTAGCACAAAGTGAGGCTGATCTTAAAATAGGCAAAATTTCAGTTGACTCGCCTATTGGGAAAGGTCTTTTAGGAAAAAAAGTTGGAGAATCAGCCATTATTGAGGTCCCAAATGGAAATATTGAATTGGAAGTAGTATCTATTTCACGTAGTTAATGGAAACTCTTTTTTCAAAAATAATTTCAGGTGAAGTGTCAAGTTATAAAGTTGCAGAAGATGACTATTGTTTAGCTTTTTTGGATATTAACCCAAATACAAAAGGACATGTATTATGTGTCCCTAAAATTGCTGTCGATAAATTTTTCGATCTTCCAGAATTAACTTATAATCAATTAATGTCATTTTCAAGAAAAGTAGCATTAGCTATAAGAAAGGCAATTCCATGTAGGCGAATAGGAATTTCGATAATTGGTTTGGAGATTCCTCATGCACATGTACATTTAATTCCTTTGCAGAGCATAGAAGATGCTTACTTTCAAAAAAAAGCACAACTTTCTGAGCAGGAAATGCAGGATACTGCAAAAGCAATAGCTGTTTTTTTTGAAGTATAAAATTGACTTACACTTTTTTATTTAGTATAATTTTAAAACTAGTACCTTTTCTAAGATCAGTTCTTAATACACTTATTTTACCCTGATGAAAATCCACTATAATTCTTTTTGCCAGTGAGAGTCCTAGTCCCCAACCTCTTTTTTTTGTAGTGAAACCAGGGTTAAAAATTTTATTTGTAATTTCATTTTTCATTCCAGAACCTGAATCACTGATTATAATTTCTATTTGATTTTCCAGTTCCTTAAGGTTTATGGAAAGTATTCCTTTCCCTTTCATTGCATCAATACCGTTTTTGATTAAGTTTTCAAGAGTCCAACTTATTAATTGATCATTGTAAAAAAGAATAATCTTCTTTTTAGGGAGTTTTAAATCAAATCTAATGTGCTTTGAACTTCTTTTTTGAAGATATTCTACTGTTCTACTAATAGTGTCAACAATATTAGAAGGGATTAATTCTGGAGAAGAGCCTATTTTAGAAAATCGATCTGTAATTATTTTTAATCGCTCAATATCTTTTTCTATTTCTACTATAGGTATGGATTTTTTTTGTTTTTCTTTGAGTAAAGTAATCCAACCCATCATTGAAGTTAACGGTGTCCCAATTTGGTGAGCAGTTTCCTTCGCCATACCAGCCCATAAACGATTTTGCTCACCTATTTTAGCAGTTTTAAAAACGAAATATAATACTGCTCCAAAAAGAAAAATAATCAATAATAATGCAAGAGGATAGTATTGTAATTTTTTTAGTGTAATCGAGTCCCCATAATATAGTTTTTGATTTACAACTAACACTCCTTCTCCATTAATATACTCAATGATTATTGGTTTATTTTCATTTTTTATTCTGTTTAAAATTTTATATAATATTGTAGAATCTTGTTTTTTTACATTCCAATTGATATTTCTAATTTCTAAAATTTTATTATTTTCATCAACTTGAATCATCGGATTTACTCCTGAGTGTTGAAGTACTTCAAAAGTCAAATTACTCAAACTCTGATTTTGAATGTATTCTTTTTGAGCAAATACCCAAAGCTCCATTTTAGTTCGCTCTTCTATGCTTAAATTTTCAAATAAAACATTAGTGTTCCACAAAATCAAAATTACTATGGCGAAAGCGAAAAGTAACCAGCTATTTTTAAGTAAATCCCTAAAGTTTTTTTGTAGATTCATATATGTCTCTTAAATACAAAGATAATTGAATTTGAAAAAATAACACGAAAGGTGCATGACCGATAAAACTTTTATTATTTTTGTCTTAATCAAACACATTATGGAAGTAACGGGAAAAATTAAATGGATTGACGAAACTAAAGCTTATGGCTCTAATGGATTTAGGAAACGAGAAGTAGTCGTAACTACTGAAGAGCAGTATCCTCAACATATACTAGTTGAATTTATTCAAGATAAGTGTGATTTACTAAACAGCTATCAAGTTGGACAATCTGTAAAAATTGGAATTAATTTACGCGGTCGCGACTGGGTTAATCCAGAAGGTGAAACTAAGTATTTCAATTCTATACAAGGCTGGCGTATTGAAACTTCAGAAGGCTCAGCTCCAACAGAAATGCCTCCGATGCCTCCTGCTACTTCTTTTCAGCCTGCTGAGGGTGAAGCAAATCAAGTTGAGGATGACCTTCCTTTTTAAATCCCCCCCCCTTTGTAGGATCTTTATAAGTTTTAATCAAAAAAAAGGACATATTATTTCTAGATGCCCTTTTTTATTTATTTAATTAACTCTTACACTAAAGCTAAACGTTCAAATGAAGTTACATGAACTTCTCCTGCTGACTTGACATAAGAGCTAACAGATACTTTGTTGTTTTTGATATAATCTTGATTTACTAAAGTGTTGTCTTTAAAGAAGCGTTTGAGCTTGCCTTTTGCAATATTATCTAACATAGCCTCAGGTTTTCCTTCTTGGCGAAGTTGATCTTTCGCAATCTCAATTTCTTTTTCTACTACAGAAGCATCTACTCCATCTTCATTCAAAGCAATTGGGTTCATGGCAGCAGCCTGCATAGCAACATTTTTCGAAATTTCTGCGGCATTGTCAATAATATCTGATAGACCAACGAGAGTTGCAATTTTGTTTCCAGCATGAATATAAGATCCCACAAAAGGAGCACTTAATTTTTTAAATCCACCAATTTCAATCTTTTCCCCAATAAGCCCAGTTTGTTCAGTCAATTTTTCAGCAACACTCATTCCTTGAAATTCAGCAGATAAAAAGGACTCCAGAGTATCCTGATTTAATGCTAAATCAGTTAATGCATTAGCTAAATTTAAATAAGTATCATTTTTTGCAACAAAGTCAGTTTCACAGTTTAAAGAAACTATTACACCTGAAGTGTTATCATCGTTTACTTTTGCTAACACGGCACCTTCAGAAGAATTTCTATCAGCACGGTTTGCAGCAACTTTCTGTCCTTTTTTACGTAAATTTTCAACGGCTTTTTCGAAATCACCTTCGGATTCAACAAGCGCTTTTTTACAGTCCATCATTCCCGCTCCAGTTGATTGGCGGAGTTTATTTACTTCAGATGCAGTAATTTTCACAGTTATACAGTTTTTATGGGTTGTTTATGCTTTACTTTTCTTTTTTGACAGAAGCTTTTTTAGAAGGACTTTCTTCTTTTTTATCTTCGGTATTTGGAGTTTCTGAGGTTGACTCTTTTGGAATATTATTAGTCATTTCATTATCCTTAACTTCAGTTTCTTTAGCGGCAGTTTCCATTTTAGCAGCATCATCAGAAGCACTTCCTTCTTTTTCACTTTTACGTTCTTTTAATCCATCAGCGACAGCACCAGTGACAAGTCCCATAATTTTATCAATAGATTTTGAAGCATCATCATTAGATGGAATTACAAAGTCAACATCACGTGGGTCTGAATTAGTATCTACCATTGCAAAAATTGGAATATTCAATTTTTGAGCTTCCCTTACGGCTATATGCTCGCGAGTGGTATCAACAATAAAAATCGCACCTGGAAGACGTGTCATTTCAGTTATTGAACCTAAGTTTTTTTCAAGTTTTGCACGTAAGCGGTTTACCTGTAATCGTTCTTTTTTGGAAAGTGTTTCAAATGTTCCATCTTTCTTCATACGATCGATAGATGCCATTTTTTTTACTGCTTTACGAATAGTAACAAAATTTGTTAACATACCTCCGGGCCAACGCTCAGTAATATAGGGCATATTAACAGCCTTAGCTTTTTCAGCAACGATGTCTTTGGCTTGTTTTTTTGTAGCAACAAAAAGGATTTTACGGCCTGAAGCAGCTATTTTTTTAAGCGCCTCATTCGTTTCCTCAATTTTAGCAGCAGTTTTGTAGAGATTGATAATGTGAATTCCATTACGCTCCATATAAATATACGGGGCCATATTGGGGTTCCATTTTCTTGTTAAGTGTCCAAAGTGGACTCCCGCGTTAAGCAGGTCATTTACTTCTGTTTTTGCCATTATGTTTTAGTTTACGTTCCTTTTGAATAGCAACAAGTTTATAATCTTGTTTAGATGCTAAACTAATGTCCGCTGTTGGCGGTTTAAGCAACTGGGTTATTTAATAAATTAATGAACATGGTTTTGCCGAGGCAAAACGTGTACCAATTATCGTTTGGAAAATTGGAATTTTTTTCTTGCTTTTTTCTGACCGAATTTCTTACGTTCAACCATACGTGGATCACGAGTTAATAAACCTTCAGGCTTTAGTTCTGTACGGTGTTCTTCATTGATTTTACAGAGTGCTCTGGAGATTGCTAAACGAACAGCTTCGGCTTGTCCATTAGATCCACCTCCTTTAACAGTTACTTTTAAATCATAATTTCCCTTTGTGTCTGTTAATAAAAATGGTTGTTGAACCTTATACTGTAAAGTAGCAGTTGGAAAATAGTCTGTATAATCTTTTTTATTAACCGTGATTGCTCCTTTTCCTTCGCTTACATAAATTCGAGCGACAGATGTTTTTCTACGGCCAATTGTGTGAATAGTATCCATTATAAAAATTCGTTTATGTTAATGGTTTTTGGGTTTTGTCCTTCTTGCTGATGTTCGGAATCACTATAAAGACGAAGGTTCCTGAATAATTCGGCACCTAATTTATTCTTAGGAAGCATTCCTCGTACTGCGTTTTCCACAAGACGAGTGTTTTTTTTATTGTGTAGTTGAGTTGCATTAAGAAAACGTTGTCCTCCGGGATAACCAGTATGACGCACATATTCTTTTTGCTCCCATTTGTTTCCACTCAAAGTTATATGAGCTGCATTGATAACAACAACATTGTCACCACAGTCTACATGAGGCGTGTAATTAGTTTTGTATTTCCCACGTAAAAATTTGGCAATAATTCCAGAAACTCTACCTAAGGGAAGCCCCTTTACATCCAGGACAACCCACTCTTTTTTAACAGTATTTTCGTTGGCAGAGATTGTTTTATAACTCAGTGTATTCACAATAAATAATTTTATCCATCGAAAAATTGTTTCAACGGGGTGCAAATGTACAATTATATATTACTTTGAAAAAATTTTTTATTCTAATTCTTTAGTGCTTCGTAAACAGATTTTTTTTCACTAGTGAGCTTCTAACCAATTGTTTCCAATTCCGATATCGACCAATAAAGGAACATCTAGTTTAAATGCATTTTCCATTTCATTTTTCACCATGATTTTTAAAGACTCAATTTCATCATTAGGAACATCAAAAACTAGTTCATCGTGAACCTGGAGTAACATTTTAGATTTCCATTTTTCTTCATTTAATCGATTATAAATAGAAATCATTGCCAATTTTATAATATCAGCAGCACTTCCCTGAATAGGCGCATTGACAGCATTACGTTCCGCAGCCCCTCTAACTATTGCATTTTGCGAGTTAATATCTTTTAAATAGCGTCTTCGACCTAGTACTGTCGAAACATAGCCGTTATCCCTAGCAAAATCAATTTGATCTCTCATATACGCACGTAATTTTGGATAGGTTTCATAATAGGTTTCAATAAGTTTTTTTGCTTCAGTTCTGTTTAATTCTGTTTGTTGACTCAGTCCAAAGGCGGAAACACCATAAATAATTCCAAAATTTACTGTTTTAGCATTACCTCGCTGTTCACGCGTTACTTGTTCCAAGGGAACATCAAATACTTTTGCTGCCGTAGCACAATGAATGTCTTCATTATTTTTAAAAGCATTCACCATTCCTTCATCTTTACTTAATGCAGCAATAATCCGTAATTCAATTTGAGAATAATCGGCAGCTATTAAAACATGGGTTTTATCCCTTGGAATAAATGCTTTACGAACTTGTTGACCCCTTGGTGTCCTGATGGGAATATTTTGTAGATTAGGGCTATTGCTGCTCAACCGCCCTGTTGATGCTACGGCTTGATTGTAGACCGTATGAACTCTTCCGGTTTTTGAATTAATCTCTTTGGGAAGAGCCTCAACATATGTGTTTTGTAATTTTTGAAGAGATCGCCAATTTAAAATATCAGAGACAATTTTATGCTCTTTTGCTAAGTAAGAAAGAACATCCTCTGCGGTTGAATATTGCCCTGTTTTAGTTTTCTTAGGTTTATCTATTAGTTTTAGTTTGTCAAAAAGAATGAGTCCTAACTGTTTTGGTGAAGCAAGGTTAAAGGTTTCTCCAGCTGCTTCAAAAATTGCTTTTTCATTTTGTCGAATATCTATATTTAATGTTTTTGAAAGGTCTTCTAAAAAAGAAATATTAAGATTGATTCCTTCACATTCCATATCAGTAAGGATCTTCACCAAAGGTAATTCTACGGTCTTATATAATGACAAAGTATTTGCATTATTCATTTCTTCTTCAAAATGTTGTCTGAGCTGCAAAGTGATGTCCGTATCTTCAACCGCATACTCTGTTTGTTGCAATATCGATACATCTCGAATACTTCCTTGATTTTTACCTTTTTTACCAATTAGCTCCGTAATGGATTGTGGTGAATAATTTAAATAGGTCTCAGCTAAAATATCTAAGTTATGAAGCATATCAGGATTGACTAAATAATGAGCAATCATGGTGTCAAAAATAGGTGCTTTTACATCAACTCCATAATTACGTAAAACTTTCAAATCATATTTTAAATTATGTCCAATCTTTTCGATGAAGGGTTCTAAAAAGAATTGCTTGAAGGATTCAAGAATTTGGAGTACTTCCACTCTATCTTTAGGAAGCACGAGATAGTATCCTTTTCCAGACTCCCATGAAAAGGCAATTCCAACCAACTCTGCTTTTAAAGCGTCTAGGGAAGTTGTTTCAGTATCAAAACAAACACTTTTTTGATTCATTAACTCTTCAAATAAAAGACCTCTTCCCACAGGAGTATTGACATATTGATAAAAATGACCTTGCTCGATTAAATTTTTACGATTAATTATACTGCTCTCTGAAACATTGCCACTTCCTGGAGATGAAAAAAGATCAAATTGCTCACCTTCAATAAGTTGTTTGGTGGCAATTATTTTTTCTTTGGATTTAGGATTTGATTTTTCTAAAGCAAAAATTCTCTTAAAATTTTCTGACATTCTTCTGAACTCCAGTTCTTCAAAAAGAATTTCTACTGCTTCATGGTCAGGAGTACTTAACTCATAAGTTTCGGCTTCAAAAGTAACGGGAACATCTAAAATAATAGTTGCTAACTCTTTAGATAGGATTCCTAATTCTTTATTGGCTTCAATTTTATCCTTTAACTTTCCTTTAATTTCATGTGTGTTTTCCAGTAAGACCTCCATACTCCCGTAGGCTTTTAAAAACTTTTTGGCAGTTTTATCTCCAACACCTGGCAAACCGGGAATATTATCTACAGCATCCCCCATCATTCCCAGGTAATCAATGACTTGTTCGGGATTTTTAACTTCAAACTTTTCTTGTACTTCTGGTATTCCCCATATTTCTATACCGTTTCCCATTCTTGAAGGACGATACATGAAAATATTTTCAGAAACTAATTGTGCAAAGTCTTTGTCAGGTGTAACCATAAAAACTTTATAACCTTCTTTTTCTGCTTGTTTGGCTAAAGTCCCAATAATATCATCTGCCTCAAAACCTTCTCTTTCAATTACTGGAATATGCATCGCCTTTAAAATTTCCTGAATATAGGGCACTGCTATTTTAATCGCTTCAGGAGTTTCATCCCGATTTGCTTTATATTCGGAAAACATTTCGTTACGACTAACAGATCCGCCTTTGTCAAAGCATACGGCCAAGTGATCCGGGCGCTCTCTTTTTATTACGTCTAGTAATGAATTGGTAAACCCCATGATAGCGGAGGTGTCCATTCCTTTAGAATTGATTCTCGGATTTTTGATAAAAGCATAATACCCTCTAAAAATCAGGGCAAATGCATCTAGTAAAAAAAGACGTTTTTGATCACTCATTTGCTAAATATAAAAAACGATCTCGCACTTAAAGCCTTCCTTCCGTTTTATTTAATAACAAGCTTAATTTTTCAGTTATAGACTTATTATCCAATCCAACTTCCCTAAGAAGAACTTCGGGATTACCATGAGAAATAAAATTATCAGAAATTCCCTCCAATTGGATAGGAATCTTATATCCCTTTTCATTAGCATATTCCAATATGGCAGTTCCTGCGCCACCTTTTTTAACACCTTCTTCAAAAACAATTAAGGCTTTGTATGTAGAACAAATTTCATTGAGCATTTCCGTGTCAAGAGGTTTTATAAAGCATAAATCATAATGCGAAAAAGCTTCAGATTTTTTAATTTGACACAATGATTTTGTAATAGTGGAAGCCAATGTGCCTATGGATAAAACCGCAATAGAAGACCCTTTTTTTATTAGCCTACCTTTTCCCCATGGAATTTTTTTAAAATTTAAATTTAGTGTGGTTTCTTCACTATATCCTCTGGGATATCTAATAGCAAGGGGATGTTTTAGACCTTGCTGAGCAGTAAAGAGTATGTTTTGAAGTGAATCAGGGTCTTTAGGAGCTACAATATGAAGGTTTGGGATACATCTTAAAAAAGCAATATCAAATACTCCATGATGAGTAGGACCGTCATTACCTACAAGGCCAGCACGATCAACACAAAAAACAATAGGTAAATTTTGTAGTGCTACGTCATGAATAATTTGATCATAAGCCCTTTGTAAAAAAGTAGAATAGATTACACAAAAGGGCATTAACCCCTGGGTAGCCATTCCTGCAGCAAGGGTTACCGCGTGCTGTTCTGCAATACCCACATCAATACACCTTGAAGGAAAGGTCTCCATTATTTTGACTAGTCCACTGCCTGTTGGCATGGCAGGGGTAATAACTATAATTTTTTCATTAGTTTTCGCTAACTTGAGTAAAGTTTCACCAAAAATTTTTTGATATTTGATTTTATTCTCATTTTGTTTATTGTTTATTATCCCTGTTAATGGATTAAATTTTCCAGGAGAATGGTAGGCGATTTGTTGATCTTCCGCTAGGGATAATCCTTTTCCTTTTTTAGTAACAATATGTAATATTCGAGGACCTATTATCTTTTTTTGTTTTCTTAGTTCATCGAGTATTTCCTCCATGTTATGACCATCAACAGGTCCTGTATATTGTAAATTGAGTGATTGGAAAAAATTGGGTGTGGATGGAGTTTCCTTTTTAATATTTTCAAAATAGTTTTTCAATGCTCCTACACTGGGATCAATACCCATAGTATTATCATTTAGAATGACCAATACATTAGCCTTTGTATTCCCTAAATGATTTAAAGCTTCAAAGGCCATTCCATTGGCAATCGAAGCATCACCTACAATTGCAATATGTTGTTTTTTAACCCCTTTTAAATCGTTTGCCAATGCCATTCCTAATGCGGCAGAAATTGCAGTTCCCGCATGTCCAGTCCCAAAGTTGTCATACAGACTTTCTGAAAGCTTTGGAAATCCACTAATTCCATTGTATTGCCGTAATCTTTGAAATGCTTTTTCCCTACCCGTAATCATTTTATGACCATAAGCCTGATGACCTACATCCCAAATTAAAATATCATCAGGGGTATTAAATGAGTAATGTAATGCTACTGTTAACTCAACAGTTCCCAGGCTTGAGCCCAAGTGCCCTTCTCTCTTTGCCAGAGCTAGAATAATTTTTTTACGTAAATGAGCTGCAAAGCTCCCTAAATCTTCTTTAGAAAGTTTGCGTAATTCTTCGGGATATTGAATAGATGAAAAGCGATTTGCTACCATGTGTTAAAGATAAGAAAACACTTGTTTAACTTATGGCTGAAGAATTTGTATTTTTGAGTATGAAATTAGATGATATTTATTTTATGAAGCAAGCCCTTCAAGAGGCTGAAAAAGCTCAATTTTCTGATGAGGTTCCAGTAGGGGCGATTGTGGTAGTTAATCAGCAAATTATAGCTAGAGCTTATAATTTAACAGAACGTTTAAAAGATGTAACGGCACATGCAGAAATGCAAGCCATTACTTCAGCAGCTCATAACTTAAATAGTAAATATTTAATTGGATGTACATTATACGTTACGCTGGAGCCCTGTATAATGTGTGCTGGTGCTTTAGCATGGAGTCAAATCGAACGAGTTGTTTTTGGTGCACCTGATCTGAAAAGAGGTTTTCAAAATACTTTTATTACCCTGCATCCTAAAACCAGTGTCAAAGGAAGTGTTCTGGAGTCTGAGTCTAAAGCTCTTATGAATGCTTTTTTTGCTAAAAAAAGATTATAAAATAAAGCATCCCGTTTACAAAGCACTTGAATGACATGTAAATTATAGTAGGGTAATATCAGAAGCTTGCTTTCCTTTTTCTCCATCTTGTTCTAAATACTCCACTTTTGCCCCCTCTTTGAGGGTTACGCCATTTAAAGCTGAAATGTGAACGAATACGTCTTCTCCAGACTCATCGTTAGTGATGAAGCCAAAACCTTTACCTTCATTAAAAAATTTTACTGTACCGGTCATTCTGTGGTTTAATTAATTATATAACAAGTTACGCTTTATATTAAAAATAAACTCTTTGATTTGATTATTTTTATAACCAAAACCCTTGACTATCAATAAATTCGCTTTCCGTAAAAACACAATTTTTTTTAACTATATTTTTTAGATAAAGATTTGTCTTCCTTTTCAAGAATAAGTTCTTGTTTTTTTCTCATCTTTTTTATATTTTTTTTAGTCAAAGTATAGTCTTCTAATCGTTTTCCTTTCCATTGCTCATAAAGAAAAAGAGGTAAAAAAATTGTAGCACCAATTAAAACTGTAAACCCAATAATTTTCTCTCCTATCAAAAAATCAACAATACTTTTATGATAAAGTCCATAGCTTAAACTAGCAGAAAGGCAGATAAATAATATACGTAAAAAAAGTTTCATCAAGTTTGGGGTAGATTAGATTTTAGTGCAAGTTCTTCAAGTTGATTTTTGTCTAAGGAAGATGGTGCGTTAATCATAACATCTCGACCGCTATTGTTTTTTGGAAAGGCAATAAAATCACGAATTGTTTCCTCACCTCCTAAAATAGCTACTAATCTATCTAATCCAAAGGCAATTCCACCGTGAGGTGGGGCTCCATACTGGAAAGCATCCATTAAAAACCCAAATTGTTTTTTTGCGTCTTCTTTAGAAAACCCTAATAAGTCAAACATTTCGGACTGTAAGCCTTGGTCATGAATTCTAATTGAGCCTCCTCCAATTTCATTTCCGTTTAAAACTAAATCATATGCATTTGCCTTAACTGCAGCAGGGTTTGTTTTTAATAATTCTAAGTGTTCAGGTTTGGGCGCAGTAAACGGATGGTGCATGGCGTGATAACGTTTACTCTGTTCATCCCATTCTAATAGAGGAAAATCAGTAACCCATAGAGGAGCAAAAACATTCGGATCACGGAGTTTTAAACGATCAGCTAATTCCATTCTCAAAGCACTTAATTGTGTTCGTGTTGTTTTAGCCTCGCCTGAAAGGACTAAAATTAAGTCTCCTTCTTTTGAATTACAAAAAGTAGCCCATGCTGAAAGATCAGCTGCATTAAAAAACTTATCAACCGAAGATTTAAATGTCCCATCTTCATTATATTTTACCCATATCAATCCTTTAGCTCCAATTTGAGGTCGTTTTACCCAATCAATCAAGCCATCAATTTCTCTTCTGGAATAACTTGCTCCTCCAGGAACAGAAATAGCGACAACTAATTCTTGATCATCAAAAACACCGAATCCTTTACCTTGTGCTAAATCATTTAATTCACAAAAAGTCATGTTGAAACGAATATCAGGCTTGTCACTTCCGTATTTTTTTATTGCATCGTCATATGATATCCTTGGAAAAGGTATTTTTTTAATTCCTTTAATTTTTTCTAAAAGAGATTGTATTAGTCCTTCAAATTGAGTTAAAATATCTTCTTGTTCTACAAAAGTCATTTCACAATCAATCTGGGTAAATTCAGGTTGTCTGTCTGCTCTCAAATCTTCATCACGAAAACATTTAACGATTTGAAAGTACTTATCCATACCACCAATCATAAGTAATTGTTTAAAGGTTTGTGGAGACTGAGGTAAAGCATAAAATTGTCCCTCATTCATTCTTGAAGGCACAACAAAATCACGTGCTCCTTCAGGTGTTGATTTGATCAAATAAGGAGTTTCCACATCTATAAAGCCTTCATCAGTTAAATAATTTCTTATGGCCATTGAAACTTGAGATCTAAAAAGTAATTTTTCTTTTACAGGGTTTCTGCGAATGTCTAAATAGCGGTATTGCATTCTTAATTCTTCTCCTCCATCTGTTTGATTTTCAATTGTAAAAGGAGGTGTTTTAGCTTTATTTAGGATCGTTAATTTTTCCACTAAAACCTCAATATCACCTGTATCAATATTAGAATTTTTAGATTCACGCTCGATTACAGTTCCTTTAATTTGAACAACAAATTCTCTTCCTAGATTTTGAGCTATTTTATATACTTCTTTTTCTGTACGCTTTTCATCAAAAACTAATTGTGTGATACCATAGCGATCACGAAGATCTACCCAAATGATAAAGCCTTTATCTCTGCTTTTTTGGACCCAGCCTGAAAGGGTTACAGAGTTATTTAAATTTCTTAGGGAGAGTTCTCCACAATTATGAGTTCTATACATGAGTTTTAATCTTGTAGCAAAAATAAAAAATCCTCAGGTGTGAACCTCAGGATTTTAGTTTCTTTATAATATTTTCTTTAGCCAAAGTTTTATTGAATAAACGATTGAGAAGGTCGCAGGAACAATAATTAATGTTAAAAAAGTAGCAAAGGTTAAGCCAAAAATAACTGTCCAAGCCAACGGACCCCAAAAAGCAACATTATCTCCTCCTAAATAAACTTTAGGACTCCATTCGGAAAACATAGAAAAAAAGTCAATATTTAATCCAATCGCTAAAGGAATTAGCCCTAAAACAGTGGTAATAGCGGTTAGAATAACTGGACGTAAACGTGCAGTTCCTCCCTCAATAATCGATAAGGTAGCTAATTCTTTTGGAAGCATTACATTGGCCG
Source organism: uncultured Flavobacteriaceae bacterium (assembly GCA_913020075.1). Lineage (GTDB taxonomy): Bacteria > Bacteroidota > Bacteroidia > Flavobacteriales > Flavobacteriaceae > MS024-2A. The sequence continues at coordinate 30,960 of CAJWAE010000002.1, read as the reverse complement.
CAAGACCTTCAGAATTACTTTTTCGATCTATTAATAGTTGGGTATAATCTAGAAGAACGACCCCATTGTTTACCACAATTCCAGCTAAGGCTATAATACCCATCATTGTCATTAATATAACAAAAGGCATTTGAAAGGCTATTAAACCTAGGAATACTCCGGTAAAGCTTAAAAAAATCGATAATAAAATAATTAGAGGCTTTGAAATGGAATTAAATTGAAATACTAATAAAAGTAAAATCAATCCTAAGGCAGTAGCTAATGCATTTGACAAAAAAGACATATTTTTTTCTTGTTCTTCAATTTCTCCAGAAAATTTAAAATTAATTCCATTGGAAAGCTTGTAATTAGATAAAGCCTTTTTTACTTGATCCACTACAGCATTCGCATTATATCCAGCAAGAACAGAAGAATAAAGAGTTACTACCCTTGTTAACTGACGGTGTTTAATTGCACTAAAATTATTAGTATTCTCTTTTTTAATTAAAGCTGAGATCGGAATTTCTTTAATTTTTCCAGTTACTTGATCTCTAAAAATCACATTTTGATTAAACAAAGCATTATTATCGTATCGATCGTCTTTGTTGAAACGAACGTTTATATCATAAACATCACCATCTTTTTTATAAATCCCAGCTTTGACACCAAATAATGAAGTACGTAATAACTCACCTATTTGGGATGCTGATACGCCAAGCTCTCCTGCTTTTTGACGATCAATTTTAAGTTCAAGACCAGGTTTATTTCTATTAACATTTATTTTGAGTTCTTCTATCCCTGCCACATTTATTCGGTTGAGATATTCTTTCATTTTCTCAGTGGATTGAATGAGCTCTAAATAGTTTTCTCCACTAATTTCAATTGTTACAGGGTAACCTGCGGGTGGACCATTTGCATCTTTTTCAACTGAAATAGAAACTCCAGGGAATTTACCTATTAGTTGTTCTTGAATATCTTTTCTAAAGGATTCACTTGAAATACTTTCTCTAAGTTTAAACTCTTGCATAGTAAGAGTGATTTTTCCTTTATTTGGAAGCTCATTAGTATTCCCATTATCTATTTGTGGATTACCTGCACCCTCACCTACTTTAGCGACCATTGATTCTACCATAAGATTAAATCCGTTTTTATTATATTGTTTACGTTCCATAACAATAAAAATTTCTTCTTCAATCTTATGTGTAATTGCATTAGTCTTTGCAATTGAAGTACCTTCTGGATATTCAATAAAAACAAAAATTTGTTTAGGTTGGTTATCTGGGAAAAATTCCACTTTTGGAGGAAAAATCACCATTAATGCAAATGAAGAAAATAATAACAAGAAAGTACCCCCGAGGAAAATGTAGGGCTTTATTCCATTTAAGGCATAGGTCAAAAACCTCCTATAATTATTTTCTAAACGAACTAAAAAGGTATTTTGGAACGCCATAGCCCAGCTTTTAATAAAGAATTTATATAACCAAAAGAGCAGTGGCATCAAAACCATTAAGTTTCCAAACACTCTAACTGAAGGTGATCCAAACAATAGAATTACTCCAAGGCCTCCCATAAAAAAAGTGAGTCGCCATAAACTTTTAATGCTTATTTCTTTATCACTAATTTCCATAAATTGAGAAACTAGCATTGAATTGAAGAAAATGGCTACAACTAATGAAGACCCTAATACTACAGATAAAGTAATAGGAAAGTAAATCATAAACTCTCCCATTAAACCTGGCCAAGCTCCAAGTGGAAGAAATGCTGCAATGGTAGTTGCAGTAGAAACAATAATTGGAAAGGCGATTTCACCGATTCCGGCTTTGGCGGCAGCAATTCTTGACATTCCTTCTTTTTCCATGAGACGGTAAACGTTTTCAACTACTACAATTCCATTGTCAACTAACATTCCTAATCCCATTACTAAACCAAAAAGAACCATAGTATTTAATGTATACCCAAGGGCTGACATAATCATAAAGGACATGAACATTGACATTGGAATAGCAAAGCCAACAAAAAGTGCATTTCGGAAGCCTAAAAAGAACATTAAAACAATTACTACAAGAATTACTCCAAAAATGATACTATTTACCAATTCACTTATTTGGTTTAATGTCATATTTGATTGATCATTTGACACACTAATTTCAAGATCAGAAGGCAACCCTATTTTCTCAGGTTGAGCTAATAAAGCTTTGATTTCTTGGGAAGCAATTACTAAGTTTTTCCCCCCTCGTTTAATAACATCCAGTAATATTGCTTTATCGCCAAAAGAGCGTGCAAAAGATGTTTTTTCTTTTTCCTTGAAAGAAATCTCAGCAAGATCACCCAAATAAACAGGTCCCTTATCTGTTTTTACAACAAACTTTTTAAGAGTTTCATGATCTTGTATTTCTCCAGAGAGACGAATAGTTCTTCGTTGTCCACCACTTATAATATTTCCACTTGAGATCGTACTATTTTCTCTTGAAATTGCTCCAAGGATGTCATTGAAAGATACTTTGGCAGCAGTCATTTTATAAATGTCAACAGCTACTTCAATCTCAAAAACTTGAATTCCTCTTATATTTACCTCTTTTATTTGAGGGAGTTGTTCGATTCTTCTTTCTAGGCGCTCAGCATATAACTTTAATTGCGCAATAGGGTAATCACCTATTATACTAATGTTTAAAAGAGGTTGTAATTCTGAAAAGTCTAACTCAAAAATACTAGGGTCTACTTTAGCATTATTAAAAACAGGCCAGTCTGCTCCAGATGTAACACCATCAACCAGATCTTTTACGTTTTGTTTTGCATCTTCAACGGTAATATTTTCGTCAAACTCAAGATCAATAATAGAAAAATCTTCAGAGGATGTAGATCTAATTTCAACTAAATTAGAGACACCTTTCAATGCTTCCTCCAGAGGATCGGTGACAGTTTGTTCAATATCTTTTGCGGTATTTCCTGGATAAATAGTACTTACAAAAATCGTTGTATCATTAATTTCAGGGTATGTTTCACGTGGCATAGTGAAATATGAACTAATCCCTAAAATAAAAAAGATAGTCATAATAACATAGATTATAGTACTATGTTCGATTGCCCATGAGGATAAAAGAAATTCTTTAGTATCTTTTGTTTTCATTGACTTTGCAATTATTGTTTAATTCGTTTAACTTTTTGTCCATTCACTAAGAGGCTAACCCCATCATCAATAATTAATTCGTTAGCGTTAATTCCCTCCAAAATTTCAATCATTTCATTCTTAGTTTTTCCTAAACTCACAAATCGCTGTTCTGAAGTAAAATGATCGTTTTCTTCAGGATTGGTAAGAACAAATACAAAAGAATTCCCTTTCGCATTTTCCCTTACTAGGCGAAATGGAATCATTAAAGCATTAGGGTTTGAATAATCTGTTACACTTAAGCGCGCGTTTAAATTGGGCTTAATCATTCCTGAAGGATTTTTAAGCGGAGCTTCAATTCGAAAAGTCCTATTAGAAGGTTGAATAAAATTTCCAGTTTGACGAATGGTAGTATTTTGAATTTCGTTTAAAACAGGAATATTTACACTAGCCTTACTTCCCTTAGTAATATTTAATAAATAGTTTTCAGGAACATATGATTCTACATACATACTATTCAAGTTAATAATTCTCAAAACAGCTGAAACTCCTGGTGCAAGTGTTGATCCCTTTTTTGCAAAAATCTCATCAATTATTCCGTCATAGGGGGCGTATATTTTTGTTTTCAATAATTGTTCACGCATTTGAGCAAGTTGTTTTTGTTGTGACTGATATCTTGTTTTTGCTTCTAAATACATCATTTCTGAACCAATTTTCTGATCCCATAATCGCTGAGTTCTTTCAAAAGTTGTTTCTAAAAGTTTTAACTGTAATTTCATTTGTTTCAATTGATCTATTAAACCAGCATCGTCAATTACTGCTAATAGCTTCCCTTTTTTTACAGATTCTCCTTCTTCAACCAAAATTTGTTCCAATCGACCTCCAAATTCAGGAAATAACTCAAGGTTTTGACGTGTTTTGATATTAGCCTGAATCGTAACGGTATGATCAAATCGCTCTGGTTTTACTTGAATTGCAGTCACCAATTGTCGTTTTTGACCTCCAGTTAACTTTTCTATGGCAGCATTCACTAATTCTAAATCATTATTAATACTATTGATTTGATCAGAATATAATATTTTTTGATTTTTGAGTTTTTCTAAACCTTTTTCTTCTGTATCGGAAATAGTTGACTCTATTTTTTTTTGTCCGCATGCAACAAACAATAGAGTTAAACTAAGAATATAAATTAATTTTTTCATGACTATTATTATTGAGGAGAGTTAAGTAGCGTTTCTAAATTTATTTTTTTTTGAATTACATTTTGAATCGCTTTTATATAATTGTTTTGGGCACCATACATTTGAAGCTGTGCTTGTCTTAGTTCAAAAGAACTAGAAATACCCTCAAAATATTTAAGTTGATTTTTTTTCTCTATTCTCGTGGCAAGAGCAAGATTTTCTTTGTTAGTAAAATATGTCTCAACGGATAGTTGATATTCATTTTTTGCAGCCTGCACTTCAATATAAACTCGTTCTTGAGTTTCTTCTAATGAAGATTGAGCTTGTTCAATCTTTATTTTTGCTTTTTGAGATTGAGCTAATCTCATAAATGAACTAAAAATAGGTACTTGAAGATTAATCCCAAAAAGTGCAGTTCCAAACCATTTTTGATCATTTTCGGCAAAAGAAAATCGATCGCTATTTCCTGTATAATTTCCGCTTAAAAAAGCAGAAAGGCGAGGTAGGTTTTTAGAGAGCTCGTATTTATACAATGCTCCCTCTTGAAGAAGAGTATTTTCGGCAATTTTAATATCGATATTGTTTGTGTAATCGATATTTTTGTTGGTTTTTAGATTAAAAAGGCTCTCAGTTGTCAAATTCTCTAAACTATCTTTTAAAAACATTTTAGAATTTGTAGGAAAACCCAATAAAAGCTTGAGCATATCTAAAGTAATACGTTCTGTATTCTGGGCATAACGAAGTTGAGTTTCAACTTCAGCAAGAGTTAGGCGAAGTTGTTCTACGCTTTCTTCTTCTTTAAAGCCATTTTCATATAAAGCAATTAATTCATTTAAATTCAATCTTAAGCTAGCCATATTCTTTTCCAAAAACCTAATATTTTCACGAATAAGAAGAACCGATGAGTAAGTAGAAACAATATTTTTTTTAATTTCTAGGACTGTTTTTTCTAAAATATTTTCAGAAATAGTTGTAAATATTTTAATTGATTGAAGTCCGATAAAATAAGATCCATCAAAAATTAATTGTTCTAATATAACTCCTGCGCTCAAGTTTTGAGGAGTTCCAAATTGTACTTCAGCGAATTGATCCTCTTTTCCTCCAAAGAATTCTGCGGGAACTAAAGAGGTGGGTAATTCAATAAAATTTTTGTAGTCAGCACTTGCACTAATTTGAGGAAGCCCACTAGCCACTACACTCCATTTTTCTTTGTAGGCTCTTTGAACTTCTCGGCCAGCATTGATAATGTTTCGATTATTCTCCAAACCAAAAACTAATGCTTCTTCTAATGTAACACTTTCAGGTAAAGTTTGAGCTATGGATTCCTCTATTCCAAAAAGTATAATTGAAAAAATAAATATTTTATAAATCATAGATTTAATTCTTTTTTATATTGTTCAAGTTTAGAAATCCCCTGAAGAGTACAAATTGCGCGAAGGTGGTATTCTGAAAAAGCAACCATTAGATGGTCAATTTCGAATTGTTCGATCGGAAATAAATGGATGTCTTTAATTCCTCTTATACCATTAAAAAAAATACGAACTACAAAATCTACATTAAGTTCTTTACGGAATAAACCGGTTTTAATACCCTTAATAATACTTTTAGAAAACAAATTTCCAATAGATTCAAATTCTTTTTCTTTTAAATTTGCATATGCATTAGGGTAGTATTTCTGTAATTGATATTGTGGAGATATTTTTTTACTTGAGAGATGTTTCAGTGCTTCCTTTTTGAGTTGGTATAATTCAATAATAGGATCTTTAGAGTGGTTTGAAATATCATTCATATGATTCATTACCATATTAAAATGGAATTCTGAACTTTTCATCACCAAACTTTCTTTGTTTGGAAAATGCGCATAAATCGTTTTCTTTGATACTCGCATTTCTTGAGCAATATCATCCATTGTCACACTTTTGAAACCATATTTTAGGAAGAGTGATAAAGCAATTTGAATGATATCTTTTCCCATTTATTTTTTTCGCAAATATAGCAAAGGAAACTATAAAACAAAAAAAGTCTCCAAAGTTTTTAAATCAAATCTTGTATTTTTGTAAAAAAAAGAATGAATTCACTAATAAGTTATAAATCGCTTTTTGATTCTTACTTAAAAAATTTAAAACAAAAAGATTATCCGAAAGGTTTATATGCACCTATAGACTACCTTTTAAGTCTCGGTGGAAAACGTCTTCGCCCGCTTTTAACATTAATTGCAACTGAAGCTTTTGGTAAAGACCCTAGTGATGCTTTACCTGCAGCATTATCTGTTGAAGTTTTTCATAATTTCACTTTAATGCATGATGATATAATGGATGCGGCGCCTCTACGAAGAGGCAAACCCACAGTTCATTTTAAGTGGGATGTCAGTACAGGAATTCTTTCGGGAGACGCAATGTTAATTCAAGCCTATCAATATCTAGAAGATTATCCAGATCCTTTATACAAAAAACTAAATAGTTTACTAAGCAAAACCGCAATTGAAGTATGCGAAGGGCAACAATTTGATATGGACTTTGAAACTCAAAATAAAGTCACTATTTCAGCCTATTTGGAAATGATTAAACTGAAAACTGCAGTTCTTGTTGGCTGTTCACTAAAATTGGGAGCTTGGATTGGAAAAGCTTCTAATGCTGACGCTCAAATCATCTATGATTTTGGAATTTTAATAGGTTTAGCATTTCAGATTCAGGACGATTATTTAGATGCTTTTGGGGATCCTAATAGTTTTGGAAAGCAGACAGGGGGAGATATAATTGAAAATAAAAAAACAATTTTATATCATAAAGCTATGGAACTAGGTACTTTAAGAGAAAAAAAAGCTATAAAAAAGTGGTTTAAAAGTTCAGATCCATTAAATGCAAATCAAAAAATAGAAGCTGTAAAAGTACTTTTTGAATCCTCAAAATCCGCAAAAGAATGTCAACAACTGGTTACTTATTATACTCAAGAAGCATTCAAAAAATTAGATGGGTTAAGGATAAATAAAAACAGTAAAGTGCTATTGAAATCTTTTGGCCAAAATTTGATGGAGCGAAAATTTTAAAAAAGGCGAGACAAAAGAGCTTTTAAAAACCAGCCAATTTGTTTGAAAGTAAATGAAGACATGATTTTCAGTTCTTCAATAAACGTGGTTTCTTCATCTATGAAACGAAAAATAGTCAATGGAGAATTTTTTAAAAACATTCGCTCAAATAATTTACTTCCTTGTCCGTTATGCTTAGAAAGTACATCTATGAAAAGCATATCATAAAAACGGTACCTGCTAATTGTTTTAAAAGTATTGAGGGGTTTGTCTTTTTTTAAAAATTCGACTAATCGACTCACCTGTCTATTAGTATTCATAAAAGTAAATCCAGTACTAGCTTTAGTCCATCCGCCTGCTGTTCCTATATGCATTAGAGAAGTGGTGTTTAGTTTTTCAAGTGGAAAACAACTCATCGGGATACTACCTTGTTCTACTTCGTTAATGGTATAGTTTAAAATTCCTTTGGAAGACAAAAAATCGCGTATACCATTTTCGTAGTCCACTTTGTTTATTAAATGCTCTGAAAAAAGTGTGTATTCTACTAATGCATTTTGAGAGTCAATTGGTAGAAAATATATAAACCTGGTTAAATCATTTTGAGGGATATCAAAATCCATAAAAAGAATTTTCTCAGGATCAAAGACTGCTTTAGTAGTATTAATAAACCAACCTATAAAATGCTGCTGTAACAAAGGATATTTTTTTTGATTATAAAGTATCTTAGGATTAAAAATACTGTTAAAAACAAATTTTGATATAAAAGATCCTTTATCAGTATGAACAATTGATGAATTATCCTCTGACTTAAAACTTTTAATTTCAGCTTTAATTAAAGTTATGTTTTTATTTTTTTTTAATTCTGCATAATATTGAGCATAAAATTTTTTAGAGCGCAACATCTTATAATTATAAGGACTTAGGTCAAATTCCAGTTTTAGCTCATCTGATGAAAATTGAGCTATGCTCCATTTATTATAGAGTAATGAATCAAAAGAACCAGAATTTTGTTCCCAAAAACACAAAGTACGATCATTAGTATTTTTCGTTTCTTTTTCTATTAGTACGATACGATGATCCTTGAAAAACGAGTCTTTATTAAGTGCGTTTAATAAAAGTAGCCCCGATATCCCTCCTCCACAAATGATAAAATCAATTTCTTTGTTTCCCATAGATAAGATGTAAAAGTAATTAAAACCTTAATACGATCAATAATCATTAATAAGTCTTTATTTTTGTCGAAAAATAAAAATAATGGATTCAATTATAGATTTTTTTAAAAATATTGATCCCATTTTAGGAGCATTTTATGCAACGCTTTTCACCTGGGGACTTACCGCTTTAGGTGCCTCTCTTGTTTTTTTTGTTAAAGAAATGAATCGTGTGGTTTTGGATGGTTTGTTAGGTTTTACTGGAGGTGTTATGGTGGCTGCTAGTTTCTGGAGCTTGTTAGCTCCAGGAATAGAAATGAGTCCAGGGGAAGGTTTTGTTAAAGTGATTCCTGCAGCAGTTGGGTTTGGGTTAGGAGCTTTATTTATTTTTGGGTTGGATAAAGTCTTACCCCACATCCATATTAATTTTAAAGAAAGCGAAGGGATAAAAACCCCCTGGCATAGAACGACTCTTTTGGCATTAGCCATTACACTTCACAATATTCCTGAAGGATTAGCCATTGGAGTTTTATTTGGTGGGGTTGCCGCAGGAATTCCTGAGGCTTCTATTGGGGGTGCCGTAGCTCTTGCTATTGGTATTGGAATTCAAAATTTCCCCGAAGGGATTGCGGTTTCAATGCCCATGAGAAGACTAGGGCTTAGTAGGTTTAAGAGTTTTTGGTATGGTCAATTATCTGCTATTGTAGAGCCAATAGCTGCCGTTATAGGTGCCGTAGCAGTTACTTTTTTTACTCCTCTACTTCCTTATGCATTATCATTCGCAGCTGGAGCTATGATATTTGTTGTAGTTGAGGAAGTTATTCCAGAAACTCAATTGGATAAAAACACAGACATTGCAACATTAGGCTTTGTTGGTGGATTTATAGTTATGATGATTCTGGATGTTGCCCTAGGCTAGTCATTTTTTAAAATGATTTCCAACCCTGAGCAGTAAGTTCAATTTGATGTCCTATACCATTAATCATTTGACATCCACCTTTTGAATCAATAGCGTGACCAATTACGGTTAATAATGGATGATTTTTGATTTTTTCAAAATCATTTTGTGATATAGTAAAAAGTAATTCATAATCTTCACCACCATTAAGTACTGCAGTGGTTGAATTAAATTTAAATTCCTCACAGATGCCAATTACCTCTGGATCAATTGGAAGCTTTTCTTCAAAAAGATGAAAACCCACATCAGAAGCTTTAGATAAATGTAATATTTCAGAAGAAAGACCATCGCTAATATCAATCATTGCAGATGGTTTAATATCTAATTCATCGAGTAATTCAATAATATCTTTTCGAGCCTTGGGCTTTAGTTGACGTTCAATACTATAAGAATATCCACTCAAATCAGGCTGCGAATTTGGATTAACTTTGAAAACTGCTTTCTCTCTTTCCAAAACTTGTAACCCCATATATGCTCCTCCTAAATCTCCACTTACGACAAGTAAATCATTTTCTTGAGCACCTGAGCGAAGTGAAATCTGTTTTTTAGATACAGATCCTAAAGCTGTAATTGAGATTGTAAGTCCACTTGTACTACTTGTCGTATCACCACCAATCAAATCAACCTTGTAGTTTTCACATGCAATAGAAATTCCCTGATAGAATTCTTCAATCGCTTCTAATGTGAAACGATTTGAAACCGCAATTGAAACAGTAATTTGAGTTGGACTAGCATTCATTGCGTAGATGTCTGAAAGATTAACAACTACAGCTTTATATCCTAGGTGTTTTAGAGGCATATAGCTTAAATCAAAATGAACTCCTTCAATTAAAAGATCAGTACTAACTAGCGTTTCATCTTTCCCGAATTTTAAAACAGCCGCATCATCACCAATTCCTAAAACACTAGTTTTGTGTTTAAGATTAAAAGAGCTTGTCAAGTGGTCAATTAAAGCAAATTCACCTAACTCAGAAATTGCTGTTTTGGAAGGGGTTTTATTTTCTAACATTTCACAAAAATACACATCCCTAATTAATAGTTAAACATTATTTTCAACTTATGTTTTTTTATGTAATTTTAAAAAATTTTTAATGAAGCCAATAACCTTAAAAGCTCTTGTTTTTTTCTTATTTCTTTCTTGTACTAGAGACTTAGCAGTTGAAGAAGAACCATCATCACCTGATGTAATAATCGAGCCTGTTACACCAATTTCTAAAACGAAAACTCCCTGTGAAGAAGGAATGGCAGGAATTTATCCTTGTATGGGATATGATTTACTTTCATTTATTCCCTTAGAAGTTTTTCAAAGTGATTCTGGAAATGATAATTGGGGTTGGACTGATTCAGATACTGGAAAAGAATATGTTTTATCTGGTCTTGACGATGGAACTGCCTTTGTTGACATTAGTGACCCGGAAAAACCTCTTTTTTTAGGAAAACTATTTACAGCAACAGATCCAAGTAGTTGGAGAGATATTAAAGTTTATAAAAACCATGCGTTTATAGTAAGTGAAGCTTCGGGTCACGGACTGCAGGTTTTTGATTTAACGCGTTTAAGGGGTCTTTCAGCTCCAACTACTTTTACAGTAGATGCTTATCTAACAGATTTTGGAAATGCACATAACATTGCTATTAACGAAGAGAGTGGGTTTGCTTATGTTGTTGGATCAAATCTATTCGAAGGAGGCCCCGTATTTATTGATATCAATGATCCTAAAAGGCCTGAGGTAGTTGGTGGATACGCGGCTGAATCTTACACTCATGACGCTCAAATTGTAAACTATAATGGGCCAGATACTGCTTTTCAGGGAAAAGAATTGTTTTTTGGAAGCAACAGCGATGGGGGTGATAATAATCAAATTGTGATTCTAGATGTTACTGACAAACAAAACCCTAGTTTGATCAATTCCATCACATACGAGAATGGAGGCTATACTCATCAAGGATATCTTTCACAAGACCACAGGTATTTTTTTTTGGGAGATGAATTAGATGAATTACGCTATGGAGCACCTACTTTAACTCGAATTTTTGATCTAACAAGTATTTTAAGCCCAGAACTTCATTTGAATTACTTTGCAAACGTTTATGCAATTGATCACAATGGATATTCAAAAGATAATTTTTTTTATATAGCTAGCTATACTGCAGGACTTCGTGTTCTGGATATTAGCGGAATTGATAATAAAAATGTAACAGAAATCGGCTATTTTGACACTTACCCCTCTGATAATAATCCTTATTTTAATGGGGTTTGGAGTGTATATCCTTATTTTGAAAGTGGAATCATCGCTATAAATGATATTAATTCAGGTTTATTTCTGGTCAAAGCCTCAGAATAATTATGTTTAGAGTTTTTTTTGTTTTGCTTCTTGTCTTTTCATGCACTACTATTGATGAAACAGATTGGCCATTATTTCCTATTGCCAGAGGGAATTGGCTTAAGGTTGATACCTATGGAGGTAGCCTTGAAGATGTAGCTCATTCAGTGATCATTACTCAAGATGGTGGATTTGCAATTATAGGAAATACTCAAAGCACTGATAATGATTTTGTGTCAAAAATACGTGAAGGGAGTGATTTTTTTGTCATGAAATTTGATGCTAATGCTGTTGTTGAATGGACACAAACTTATGGTGGTGAAGATGACGATAGGGGATATGATATGATTCAATTAGAGGATGAAGGATTTGCCTTAATTGGATACAGTAAAAGTGAAGACGGAGACGCTTCTTCAAATCAAGGACAGCACGACAATTGGCTACTGCGAACTGACAATCGAGGTAATCTTTTGTGGGAAAAAAGTTTTGGATTTTTAGGGCACGACCATGCCTATAGTATCATTAAAACCAGCGATGGAGGTATTTTTTTTAATGGATTTTTAGATGTTACAGCATCTGAAGGTGAAGGAAATTTCAATAAACAATCCAATTCTAAAAAAAAGCATGGTGTTGGAGAGTTTTGGTGTCATAAGCTTGATCAGCATGGAAATTTGCAATGGAGTCGTTATTATGGTGGTAAAAGCAATGATCGTTCTTATGATGCAATTGAAACTAAAGATGGTGACTTTCTAATTGTAGGTACTTCAGAGAGTCAAGATGTTGACATAGAATACCCTCGAGGAGGCTATGACATCTGGGTTATAAAAATCGACTCTATGGGTTCTTTGATTTGGGAGAAGTCAGTTGGAGGCTCTGGCTATGATGGGGCTGAAGCAGTTATTGAAAATAGACAAGGAGATTATGTTGTTTTAGGGCAATCTTTTAGTCAGGATGGAGATTTCAAAAAAGGGAAAGGATCCTCTGATATTGTAATCGTTACTTTAACTCCAGAGGGTATTGTTAAAAGTACTCAAAATATTGGAGGAGATGGTTTTGAAACTGGAAAATCAATACTGGAGCGACCAGATGGAACTCTAATTGTTTTAGGACATTATTCCTCACTAATTCTTGATAAAGGTGAAAACCCCATGAGCAACAATATAATTTTAATAAATACCCTTCCAAATGGATCCCCAATAAACTCTTATTCGCTTGAGGGAAACGGTTTAGACATTGGATATGCATCTGCTTTTTTTAAAGATGGAAGAGTCGTAATTGTTGGAAGTACAGAAAGCACTTCAGGAGACTTTCCAAAAGTACGAGGAGAAAAAGATATTTTCCTTGCTTTTTGGCATTAATCATTTTGATTTCTAAATAGCTTAAATCAATAGTAAGTCCCAATAAATCAATAGAAATAAGCTATATTTACACAATATTTTAAATAATTTTCAATTAATGATTAAGGTTGCCCAAACAGCTCGAGAAAAAGTAGCAATCATGATGAAAGAAGATGGTTTCGATCCAACCAATGATTATGTTCGTGTTGGTGTCAAAAGCGGAGGTTGTTCAGGCTTATCTTATGAATTAAAATTTGATAAAACACTTCAAGAAGATGATAAATTCTTTGAAGACAATCAAGTAAAAATTTTAGTTGACAAAAAAAGTTTGTTGTATCTTATAGGAACCACATTAGAATACTCCGGAGGGCTTAACGGAAAAGGATTTATATTTAACAATCCTAATGCAGAAAGAACTTGCGGCTGCGGTGAGAGTTTTTCGTTATAAAAAATAAAAATGGCATATACAGAAGAAGAGCTAAAAAAAGAATTAGAAACCAAAGAATATGAATACGGTTTTTACACGGATATTGAATCAGACACTTTTCCTATTGGTTTAAGTGAAGATATTGTTCGACGAATATCAGAAAAAAAAGAAGAACCCGAATGGATGACACAATGGCGTCTAGACGCTTATGAATCTTGGGTAAAAATGGAAGAGCCTGATTGGGCAAATGTCAAGTATAAAAAACCAGATTTACAAGCTATTTCTTATTACTCTGCACCTAAAAAAAAGGCTAAGTATGATAGCTTAGATCAAGTTGATCCTGAATTGTTAGAAACATTTAACAAACTAGGCATATCTATTGATGAACAAAAAAAACTCTCAGGAGTGGCTGTCGATATCGTAATTGATTCTGTTTCAGTAGCTACTACTTTTAGAGATACTCTAGCAAAAAAAGGAATTATTTTTTGCCCAATTTCAGAAGCCATTAAAGAATATCCTGAATTGGTCAAAAAATATATTGGTTCCGTTATTCCACCTAAAGATAATTATTATGCCGGCTTAAACAGCGCTGTTTTTACTGATGGTTCTTTTTGTTATATACCCAAAGGAGTTCGTTGTCCTATGGAATTATCTACTTATTTTAGGATCAACCAGGCAGGTACTGGTCAATTTGAGCGCACCTTGGTCATTGCAGATGAAGGAAGTTATGTTAGCTATTTAGAAGGTTGTACAGCTCCTTCGAGAGATGAAAATCAGCTTCATGCAGCTGTTGTTGAACTTATTGCGTTGGATGATGCAGAAATTAAATATTCAACCGTTCAAAATTGGTATCCTGGGAATAAAGAAGGTAAAGGGGGTGTTTTTAATTTTGTTACCAAGCGGGGAATCTGTCATAATCGATCAAAAATTTCTTGGACTCAAGTAGAAACTGGTTCTGCAGTAACTTGGAAATATCCCTCGTGTATTTTAAAAGGAGACCATTCAATAGGTGAATTTTATTCAATCGCTGTAACTAATAATTATCAACAAGCTGATACTGGAACAAAAATGATTCACCTGGGTAAAAATACTCGAAGTACAATAATTTCTAAAGGTATTTCTGCAGGACAATCTCAAAACAGTTATCGTGGTTTGGTAAAAGTAGGAGCTCGTGCTAAAAATGCACGTAATTTTTCTCAATGTGACTCTTTATTGATGGGTAATGACTGTGGTGCTCATACCTTTCCTTACATCGAAGCAAAGAGTAACTCTGCCCAAATAGAACATGAAGCCACAACAAGTAAAATTGGAGAAGAACAAATATTTTATTGCAATCAAAGAGGTATTGATACCGAAAAGGCAATTGCATTAATTGTTAATGGATTTAGTAAAGAAGTGTTAAATAAACTTCCTATGGAATTCGCAGTAGAAGCACAAAAATTGTTAGAAATCTCCCTAGAAGGATCTGTGGGATAAAAAAAACCAAGTATGTTAACGATTGAAAATTTACACGCCCAAGTAGAGGGAAAAGATATTTTAAAAGGAATTGACTTAGACGTTAAAGCAGGTGAGGTTCATGCTATTATGGGCCCTAATGGTTCTGGAAAAAGCACACTTTCCTCTGCTATTGCAGGAAACGAAGACTATCAGGTCACTAAAGGCAAGATGCTTTTAAAGGGTACAGACCTTGCTGAACTTAATGCAGAAGAAAGAGCTCACTTGGGTGTATTCATTTCCTTCCAATACCCTGTTGAGATTCCCGGGGTTACGGTAACTAACTTTATTAAGACTGCAATCAATGCCCATCGAAAAGCAAATGGGTTAAAAGATATGCCTGCCAGTGAGCTACTAAAGAAAATCAGAGATACTGCCAAGCTTTTAGAAATTGATTCTAAATTTCTATCACGATCACTAAATGAAGGCTTTTCAGGTGGTGAAAAAAAGCGGAATGAAATTTTTCAGATGGCGATGTTAGAGCCATCTCTTGCCATATTAGATGAAACCGATTCTGGATTAGATATTGATGCCTTAAAAATTGTTGCAAATGGTGTGAATAAATTAAAAAGTAAAGACAATGCAGTGGTCGTAATTACTCACTATCAGCGCTTATTAGAATATATAGTACCTGATTTTGTACATGTTCTTTTTGATGGTAGAATTGTTAAATCTGGCACCAAAGAATTAGCACACGAATTGGAAGCTAAGGGATATGATTGGATAAAAGAATTAGCTTAATATGGAGTTTAAAGAAAAATTATTATCTTCTTATTTAGCATTTGAAGAAGGGTTAGATCTTTCCGATAGCGTACATAAAACACGTGCTAAGGCCCTAAAAATATTTGAAGAAAAGGGATTTCCTACCAAAAAAGATGAAGCATGGAAATACACTTCGTTAGCTAGTTTAATCAGCCAAGATTATTCCTTGTTTCCAAAATCAGAAGCGACTATTGAGCTAAAAGATGTAAGAAAATATTTTTTATATGACACAGACACCTATAAAGTTATTTTCATTGATGGTGTTTATAGTCCTTTTCTATCAAACACTACCCATGACGGCTTAGATGTCTGTCTTATGTCTGCAGCTTTAATTAAACCCAAATACCGAAAACTAATTAACGCGTATTTTAATAAAATGGCTCCTCAAGACGACAGTCTCACGGCATTGAATACATCCTATGCCAAAGAAGGAGCATTTATTTACATACCGAAAAGTACAGTAGCTGAAAAACCTATTGAAATTATTCATTTTTCCTCAGGAAATGAAAATGCATTGTGGTTGCAGCCGCGAAATTTAATTGTTGTTGACCAAAATGCGCAAGTACAAATCATTGAACGACATCAAAGTTTAAAAGAACATCCTGTAGTCACTAATAGTGTTTCAGAAATCTACTTACACAAAGATTCTTTTTTAGATTATTATAAACTACAAAATGACCTTCCTTCAGCTTCCTTAATTGACAGCACATATATTCATCAAGAAAAAAATAGCCATGCAAGTGTCCATACTTTTTCGCTTGGAGGTAAATTAATCCGTAATAATCTAAACTATTTTCACAAAGGAGAACATGCTTTATCTACTTTAAAAGGAGTAACTATTTTAGAAGGTAAGCAACATGTAGATCATTCAACTTTAGTTCATCATGCTCAACCTAATTGTGAAAGTCATCAAGATTATAAAAGTATTTTTTCAAATCGATCCGAAGGAGTCTTTAATGGTAAAATTTTGGTAGATAAAATTGCTCAAAAAACTAATGCTTTTCAGCAAAATAATAATATTCTTATTGATGATAACGCAACAGTCAATACGAAACCCCAACTAGAAATTTTTGCAGATGATGTAAAATGTTCCCACGGATGTACTATTGGGCAATTAAACGAAGAAGTTTTATTTTATATGCGTTCAAGGGGAATTCCTGAAAAAGAGGCAAAAGCTTTAATGACTTATGCATTTGCTAATAATGTTTTGGATAGCGTTCAATTACCATCTCTTAAAAAACGTATTAATCAACAAATCGCCAATAAGTTAGGCGTGAATTTAGGTTTTGAATTATAGATGTTTGATGTAAAATATATTCGAAAAGATTTTCCCATATTATCTAGAGAGATAAATGGAAACCCATTGGTTTATTTTGATAATGCAGCAACCTCTCAAACTCCCCAACAGGTAATTGATGTTATTGTAGATTATTACTCTCGTTATAACGCAAATATACACCGTGGAGTTCACCGTCTTAGTCAAGAGGCTACAGAGGCATATGAAAATGCACGAGCCACAATCCAAAAGCACTTTAACATTGCCTATCCATACGAAGTTATATTCACCAGTGGAACAACTGAGAGTATCAATTTAATTGCATCAGGTTATTCACCATCCCTAAAAAAGGGAGATGAATTAATAATCTCAGCCATGGAACATCATTCTAATATTGTTCCCTGGCAAATGCTTTGTGAGAAAACGGGGGCTGTTTTAAAAGTCATCCCAATGACTGAACAAGGTACGCTTGAGATGAATATTTATGAAGACTTATTATCTGAAAGAACTAAATTAGTTTTTGTTAATCACGTTTCCAATGCCTTGGGAACAGTTAATCCTATTCAAGAAATAATTGATAAAGCCCATGGTTTTGGAGCTAAAGTTCTTTTGGATGGCGCTCAAGCTTCACCTCATATTAAGGCTGATCTTCAGGCTCTAGATGTAGATTATTATGTTACTTCAGCACATAAATTATGTGGTCCCACAGGTGTTGGAATGCTTTATGGAAAATCAGTATTATTAAACGAACTTCCTCCTTATCAGGGAGGAGGAGAAATGATTGCCAGTGTTACTTTTGAAAAAACTACATATGCAGATTTGCCACATAAATTTGAGGCAGGTACTCCTAATATCGCTGGAGGGATAGCTTTTGGAGCAGCCCTAGATTATATGAATGCCATAGGATTTGAAAAAATAGCTGCCTATGAAGCTGAACTTTTAGCTTATGCAACCAATAAATTAACAAAAATAGAAGACTTAAAGATTTATGGGGAAGCCCCTCAGAAAACTGCTGTAATTTCATTTAATGTGGGTAGAATTCATCCCTACGATATAGGGAGCATCCTAGATCAAATGGGAATTGCAGTAAGAACTGGACATCACTGTGCTCAGCCCATAATGGACTTTTATAAGATACCTGGGACTATAAGAGCTTCTTTTTCTTTTTATAATACCTTTGAGGAAATAGATTTATTCGAGATAGGACTTCGTAAAGCAGTCAAGATGTTACAATAATATTATAATTTTAAGTGTGAATACAATAGAAACTATACAAGAAGAAATTATTCAAGAATTTTCAATGTTCGAAGACTGGATGCAACGCTACGAATATATGATTGATCTTGGTAAATCATTACCAATTATAGCACAAGAGTATAAAACAGAAGTCAATATCATTAAGGGATGTCAAAGTAAAGTTTGGGTTCATGCTGAATTAAAAGAGAATCAAATTTATTTTACGGCAGATAGCGATGCAATAATAACAAAAGGTATTATAGCGATTTTGATTCGCGTTTTTTCAAATCAACACCCTAAAGATATTATGGAATCCAGTACTGATTTTATTGATAAAATCGGATTAAAAGAACATTTATCACCCACACGCGCCAATGGTTTGGTTTCGATGATCAAGCAAATTAAAATGTATGCTGTGGCTTTTCAAACACAATTGAATTAATATCTTATGTCAGAAGCAATAGGTACCCAAGAATTAGGAGAAAAAGTAGTTAAAGTACTTAAAACCATTTATGACCCAGAAATCCCAGTCGATATTTACGAGTTGGGATTGATTTATGATGTGTTTGTCAATGAAGATATGGACGTCAAAATATTAATGACTTTAACTACTCCCAATTGTCCCGTTGCAGAATCACTTCCAATGGAAGTTGAAGAAAAAGTAAAGTCTTTAGATGAGGTTAAATCTTCTGAGGTGGAAATGACTTTTGACCCTCCTTGGTCACAAGATTTGATGAGTGAAGAAGCAAAACTAGAATTGGGAATGTTATAAATATGTCACAGGCTATTGTCAATAAAGTCGCCAACAGTTTGTTGGTCAATTTCGATCTTGAGGATTATATCCCAATAGGTACAAGGACTTTCCTTGATCTATCTCAATGGTTAGAGGGAGGATTATTACTTCGAGAAAAACCTTTTAGGACATTATTAAAAGGCCATAATTGGTCTCAATATGAACAAAATCATGTTGCATTGGGATGTTCTTCTGATGCTGTTTTACCAGCGTGGGCATCGCTTTTGGTAGCATCTTATTTACAGCCTTTTGTAAAAACTCTTGTTTCAGGTTCTTTAGAAGATCTAGAGCGGCACTTATTTTCTAAAACTATTTTAGAGATGGATCTTAGCTCATTTAAAGATAAACCTATAATGATAAAAGGTTGTTCAGAGCATACTATTCCTCAAGACGCTTACATTCAATTGATTTTGCGTTTACAAGGTGTAGCAAAAAGTATGTTTTATGGAGAAGCTTGTTCTTCCGTACCTTTATGGAAGACAAAAAAATAAAGCCAAAAGTGTTTAATAAAAAAGTTTTAATAATCACCTACTACTGGCCTCCTTCAGGAGGATCGGGAGTTCAACGTTGGATGTATTTTGCTAAGTACTTAAAAATATTAGGATGGAAACCATATGTTGTGACCGTTGATGAAAAAAAAGCTTCTTACTCTGTTATAGATATTACTCTTCAAGAAGAAGTCAAAATTATTCCAACCATTAAAACTAAAACAAGAGAACCCTTACGATGGTATTCCTTTCTAACAACCTCATCATTTAAAAAGGGTATTCCCCAAGGAGAAATTAAAACACAAAGTGTTTTTGGAAAATTTACATCGTTTATTCGTGGAAATTTTTTTATTCCGGATGCAAGAAAAGGATGGCGTCCATATGCTCTTAAAGCATCTCGAAAATTAATAGATGAAGAAAAAATTACTCGTGTAATTACAACCGGTCCACCTCATTCTTGTCATTGGGTTGGTTTTCAGCTAAAAAAAGAATTTGGGATTAAATGGTTTGTTGATTTTCGAGATCCATGGTCTTCTCTTTTTTATAATCATCAGTTTTATCAAATGCCTTGGGCTATTAAAGAAGACAAAAATCAGGAAAAGAGAATTATTTCTCAGGCAGATACTATAATTACTACGGTTGGTGGAGCATTTCACCATTATCTAAAAACAGTGGCTCCAAAGCAAAATTTTCATTTTATTCCTAATGGCTATGATGCAGAATTAATGGACTCTATCCCCAATAAAAAGCAAGATAAAGTCCATATTGTTTTTACTGGGCTCTTGACAGAAAATCAATTATATGACGGAGTGTTGTTGGCTCTTGAAAAACTCCAAGAAAAGTATACTATTCGATTTTCTTTAGCTGGTCAAATTAGCGAAAAAACCCAAAAAAAAATTACGGCATTACTCCATAAAGTAGAGTTAAATTTTTTGGGATATATATCCCATTTTGAGGCAATAGTTTTGATGAAAAGTGGAGACTTACTTCTTAATTTCCTTTTTAATGGTGCGTATAATCAAATGATTTCTGGTAAATTACTAGAATATATTGCTACAGAAGTTCCTATTTTATCCATTGGTGATCCTGATTCAGAAGCAGGAAAATTCATAAAGCAGGGAAGCTATGCAGAAATGATTTTATCAGAAAACAAAAATGAAATATATGATTTTATATTAAATGCTATTGACCGAAAAGGGAAAATAAAAAATGAATTTCCAGGTCTTCATAGATATACCCGTAAAGAAACGGCTATTAAACTTATTCAAATCTTAAGCTAATTTGGTTTTTGTATAAGTAACTCAATAAGAATGGTTTTTAACGAGTTTTATAAAACCCCATTTCTTCCAAATAGGACCAACTCTTTTTTGGCATTAGGGACTGAACAGAACTTCCTTCTTCTATTTTTTTTCTTATTTTTTCTGATGCGAATGCCAATTTAGGTGCATTAATTAATCGAATTTTTTCATGATTTTGAAAAATCATCGGAATAGGCCCTTCATGTTTTCTCGGATACACATAGATTTCAATTTGTTCTAAAATTGATAGGTAACCTTTCCACTGATCAAAATGTAATATATTGTCTTCACCCATAAGTAGCACAAAACTTGTTTTTGAATCTTGCTTTATTAAGTGCCGAATGGTATCAATAGTATAACTAGGCCTAGGACGGTCAAATTCTATCTCAGAAACTTTTAGATAAGGTTGATCTTCAATTGCTAATCGAACCATTTCCAAGCGATGATGATCTTCTAATAGGATATCATTTTGTTTGAATGGATTCTGGGGAGTAACAACAAACCAAACTTCATTTAAATCAGTGTTTTGCGCAAAATAATTTCCTAGTGTAAGATGACCCTTATGAATAGGGTTAAAGGTTCCAAAGTATAAACCGATTTTTTTCACAATGCAAAGGTAATGATTCCCTCAGGAATTAATGAAGTCTTCAACCCTTTGAATAATTTCTTTTTTAGCAATATTTAAATCATCGTTGATTAAAACAATATCAAATTCTGAAGCAAAGGACATCTCTTTTTTTGCTTTATCTAAACGTTCAAGTATTTTTTCTTCAGAATCTGTAGCTCTTTTTCTGAGACGACTCTCCAATTCTTCTAAAGAAGGAGGTTGGATAAAAATAGACAAAGTGTTTTCGGGATATATTTTTTTGATATTAATTCCTCCTTTTACATCGATGTCAAAAAGTATATGTTTTTTATTTCCCCACAAACGTTTTAATTCAGATGTTAAGGTTCCATAAAAAGTATTTTTATAAACCTGCTCATATTCTATAAATTCACCTAACTCAATCTTATCTCGAAACATTTTAGGTGACATAAAGTAATAGTCAAAACTATCCCGTTCTTCTCCCCTTGGGTCTCTAGAAGTAGCAGAGATAGAAAATCCAAGCGGAAGATTTTGTTTTAAAAGATGGCGTACAAGGGTTGTTTTTCCACTTCCTGAAGGGGCTGAAAAAACAATAAGTTTTCCGTTCAACAAGTTTAAAGTACGTTTAATAATTGTTCTTTAATTTTTTCTAACTCATCCTTCATTTGAACAACTATTTTTTGTAGATCAGAATGATTAGCTTTTGATCCAATAGTATTAACTTCTCGACCAATTTCTTGTGCAATAAAGGCTAATTTTTTACCATTTGGGAAATCATTTTCCATTACTTGTTTAAAGTAGTCAAGATGGTTTTTTAGACGTGTCTTTTCTTCTGTGATATCAAATTTCTCAATATAAAAAATTAATTCTTGCTCAAAACGGTTAGCATCTATTTCTATCTTAAGATTGTCTAAAGAAGAGCGTAATTTAGCTTCTATTTTTTGACCTCTTTCAGGATCAACTTTAACAATTTCTATCAATAATTTTTCAATGAGACTAATTCTCAAAAGAAACTCTTTTTCTAATTCGTTTCCCTCGTCTGATCTATATTTATTAAGATCGCCAACAACCTTTTCTAAAAGTTCAAAAATAAATACTTTTTCATTTTCTTGGAGACTTTCTTTGTCAGAAGAAAGTATGTCAGGAAGACGCATAGCCAATACCAAGCGTTCACTTTCGGTTCCTCCTATATTTTTAAGCTGCTCCATGTATGCCTTTACTATAGTAGTATTTATTTTGCTGGGTGCAGATTGTCCATTAAATTCAATAAAGATATTTAAATCGATCTTACCTCGATGTAATTGTTGAGCAAGATATTTTCTAATTTCTGAGTCTAATTCTCTCAGATAAGAGGGTGTACGTAGGTTTATATCAGCATTTTTACTATTTAAAGAACGAACTTCAACATTAATACGCTTATCTAACCATTCGGTTTCAGCTTTTCCAAAACCAGTCATTGACATTACCATAGATTTATTTTATAATTTACGAATTTTGATGTTTCTAAATGAAACCTTATTTCCATGATCTTGCAATCCAATCTTACCTGACTTGAATTTACCAAAATCTTTAAAGTAGCAATCATCATTAAATTTTGAATTGGCGACCATTTCATCCCATTTTTTTCCGCTTAAAGGAAATTCCACAATTTTGATTCCGTTAAGCTCTACACTTCCTTGATTTTTATTATTGTCAATGGTGAGTAAAATATTATTCCATTGCCCAGCAGGTTTGCATACGTCTTTTGAGGGTTGAACTAAATCGTAAATTGCTCCTGCTTGATGGTATTTAGGATTATCTTTTGCGTCAGGGTGCCTTTCATTGTCAATAACCTGAATCTCTGGACCTGTAGAGAATGGATAGTTATAGGCTCCTCCCTCTTGAACACCCCAAAAAATGCCACTATTTCCTCCTTCAGCTATATTCCATTCAATAGATAATTGAAAGTTTTCATATACTTTATCCGTTACAATATCATGAATATAATCCCCTTTAGGTCTTAATGCGGGATCAAGAGTAAGTACTCCATTTTTTGCCGTCCATATAGGAATTATTCCTTTTCGATTAAATCTATGCCATCCGTTTAAGGTTTCTCCGTCAAAAAGGGATTCCCATTTAGCATCACTACAATTAATTTTTTCTTCCACTAAAGGAGTTGTTGAACTGGCCATTAAAATCAATGAAACCAGCATTAAGATTACTTTTTTATTCATTATATATTTAATATTTTTTTTAAATGTTGTTCATTAATTTTACCTCCCGCAAAATCGTCGAAAGTTTTTTGAGTAGCTTCTATGATATGATTTTTAATAAAAGCGACACCCTCTATTGCCCCCTGTTCTGGACTTTTTATACAGCACTCCCATTCCATTACTGCCCAAAGATCACAACCATACTCTGTAAGTTTGGTAAAAATAGTTTTAAAGTCAATCTGACCATCTCCAGGAGAGCGATATCTACCAGCACGATCAATCCAATCTCCAT
Organism: uncultured Flavobacteriaceae bacterium; assembly: GCA_913020075.1. GTDB lineage: Bacteria > Bacteroidota > Bacteroidia > Flavobacteriales > Flavobacteriaceae > MS024-2A. The sequence continues at coordinate 7,058 of CAJWAE010000002.1, read as the reverse complement.
AGCCTCCAAAAGAACCCTTTTTACCATTAGGTTTGAATTCTGAATCTTTCACATGAAAAGATTTTATGAACTCATGGTAATGATCAATATATTTGATATAATCCAGTTGTTGTAATACAAAATGACTCGGATCATACAAAATATTCACTCTTTTATGGTTTCCAGTAGCCGCAAGAAAGCGTTCAAAAGTTACTCCATCATGAAGATCTTCACCAGGATGAATTTCATAACATACGTCAACACCATTATGATCAAAAACATCTAAGATAGGTTTCCAACGTTTTGCCAATTCTTTAAACCCAAGCTCTACTAAACCTTTAGGCCTTTGTGGCCAGGGATGTAGAGTATGCCATAAAAGGGCTCCAGAAAATGTTGCATGGGTATTAAGTCCAAGTCGTTTACTAGCTAGAGCTGCTTTTTTCATTGTATCAATAGCCCATTCAGTTCTAGCTTTAGGATTATTTTTTACAGCATCCGGAGCAAAGTTATCAAACATTAAATCATATGCCGAATGAACAGCTACCAGTTGTCCTTGTAGATGTGTTGAAAGCTCGGTAATTTCTAGGCCATAGGAATTGATTTTACCCTTGAGTTCATCACAATAGGTTTGACTTTCTGCGGCTTTGTCAAGATCAATGAGAAAGTGTTCCCATGTTGGAATTTGAATTCCTTTATAGCCTAATTCAGCTGCCCATTTACACATTCCATCTAAAGAATTAAAGGGCGCTTTATCGTCTACAAATTGTGCTAGAAATATTCCGGGACCTTTTACTGTTTTCATTTGCTTTCCATGCTTAGCCATATATTTCCTTTTTGATTAGATTCAACTACTTTTTCTATAAATAGCATACCTCTTACTCCGTCGCGCATAGTAGGAAATTCACCTTTAAATGAGGTTTCCTTTCTCAAAGCTTTAGCTACTCCTTTATAAATGTTACCCATAGCATCAAAAATTCCTTCAGGGTGACCCCCAGGAAGTTTTGTTCCATCAGCAGCAACTTCAGACACATAAGTATTTCCGGGTTTAATAACACGCATAGCCTCGTCGTCCTTGAGGTGATATAAAAAGTTTGGATTTTCTTGCTCCCACTTATAAGCTCCTTTTCCCCCGTATATAGCAACACTTAAATTATTCTCTTCACCCGTTGCAATTTGACTGGCGCGGATCACCCCTTTTAAATTATCTTTAAAGCGGACCAATACTGTTCCATCAAGATCTAGTGTATTATCTTTGTAAAGCGTGTTTAAGTCGGAGAGAATCGATTTGACTTCTTTTCCAGTGAGGTACTCTGCCATTTGAAATGCATGCGTTCCAATGTCTCCGATACAAGAACTTATACCTGCTTTTTTTGGATCTAAACGCCAAACTGTTTTGCGTAGCTCAGGATCATGAATTACTGGATTAATCCACCCTTGATAATATTGAATATCTACTTTATGTATTTCACCTAGTTCTCCTTCAGAAATCATATGCTTCATATGACGCACCATAGGATATCCAGTATAGGTATAAGTAACTGCAAAAATAGTATTGTTTTTCTTTTGAAGAGTTTCCAATTCAATGGCCTCTTCATAGGAAGTTGTTAAAGGTTTTTCACAGATTACATTAAATCCGTTTTCAAGAAGCTTTTTAGCCATAGGGAAATGTAAAAAATTTGGTGTTAAAACAGAAACAACCTCGATCCGCTCTTCTAATGGTTTTTTAATTTCTTCATCTATAAGACTTTCAAAGTCTTGATAGACCCTGTTTGTATTTACTCCTATTTGTTTAGCAAATTCTATATTTTGATTATAGTCTGGATTAAACACACCTCCAACAATTTCATAACGATCATACATGTTAGAAGCTACACGATGGAGTACTCCTATAAGGGAGTCTCCTCCACCTCCCAGGATACCAAGTCTGATTTTACTCATGTTTGTTTTAATTTAATAGGTTCGTTTTTAAAAAAGATTAAAAATAAGACTAATACTACAAATGAAAAAATGGCAGGTTGAATCCATATTTCTTTCCATAAGTGTCCACCTTCAATTATATATTGATCTGTAAGCCAACCTGCAAATCTAAATCCTATAAGCATACCAACGCCATATGTGGCTAGTGTAATAAGTCCTTGAGCAGAACTTTTAAATTTTTCTCCAGCCTTGAAGTCAGTATAGATTTGTCCTGAAACAAAGAAAAAATCGTAACAGATTCCATGTAGTATAATTCCGAAAAGAAGCATCCAAGTTTTTGCACCCGTATCTCCAAAAGCAAATAAGCTGTAGCGAACCCCCCAAGCAAGTATTCCTACAATAAGAGCATTCTTAACTCCATATTTTTTTAAAAAGAGAGGAAGTAATAGTAAAAATAAGACTTCGGATACTTGACCCATAGCCATCTTAGAGGCTGCTGCTTCCATTCCCAGTTCATTAAGGAATTGGTTCGCATGTTGATAATAAAAAGCGAGTGGAATGCATATTAGAATTGAAGCAATAAAAAAAAAGAAAAAACCTTTATCTTTTAACATTGCTAGAGCATCTAGTCCTAGAATTTCCCTCAAAGTGATTTTTTTTTCTCTATCCGCTTTTGGAGGAGTATGTGGAAGTATGAAACTATAAACCCCAAGTAATGCAGAAGCAGCTGATGACATATAAAAAGTATACTTTAAAACGTTGTTACTTTCCAATGCTAAATAACCGATGGTTAGTCCGGCAATAATCCAACCCAAACTACCAAGGACTCGGATAGGAGCAAATTCTTTAGAAGGATTATCCATTTGGTTAAAAGCTACTGCATTAGATAAAGACAAAGTAGGCATGTATAAAAGCATATAAATAAATATGTAAGGATAAAATTCAGTAAATTTTACTGAATTACCAGCAAAGAATAATAAACCTGCGCCAATAAGGTGAAGGATTCCTAAAATTTTTTCTGCAGCAAAATAGCGATCGGCGATTAGACCTATTACAAATGGAGCAATTATGGCTCCAATTGATTGTGTCTCGAAGGCCATAGCTAATTGACTTCCGCTAGCACTGAACTCTTGAGAAAGAAATGTTCCCAAGGTTACAAACCAACCTCCCCAAATAAAAAATTCAAGAAAAAAAAGAAAAGAAAGTTGAAATTTTATCTTTTTGTTCATATTTATAATTCAGACCCTACCGATTCCAGTAATTTTTTAGTGGCAATTATCCCATCTCTTTCAGAGAGTCGAGATCCTTCATATTCAACTCCGACAAATCCTGTATAACCTGCTTCTTTAACGGAACTCATTAAGCGAGTGAAGTCTAGTGTTGTTTCCTCGCCATTTATATCAAAATCATTAGATTTAGCACTAACTCCAAACGCTTTTGGCATCATTTCAGCGACTCCTTTGTAGGGATCATATATTTCTGAACAATTACCTCCAAATACAGAACCGTAACCTTCTTTTGAAATACAGAAATTTCCAAAATCAGGGAGAGTTCCACAATTTAATCGATCAGTACCTTTAATGACTTTCATAAGAATAGGTACGTTAGAGGTTAATCTTCCGTGATTTTCAACAATGACATTGATATTAAGACCAGCAGCATAATCACATAAGGTAGTTAAGCTAAGAATTGAATTAGTAATCCATTTTTCAGGGTCACTTTCTCCATATAAATTTAAGCGAACAGCACTACAGCCCATCTGATTTGCAGCATTTATCCATAATTTATGATTTTCTATTGCAGTTATCCTTTTATTTTTGTCGGAGGTGGATAAATCACCTTCCTCATCAATCATAATTAAGACATTCTTAATTTTATATTCTGCAGCTAATGCATTGTTTTTTTTAACAAAAACTTTTAATGCCTTGACTTTGTTGTTACTTTTCATAACATCAGGATATAATTGATTCACGTATTCTAAACCTTCAAAGCCTAATTCATGAGCCATTTTCGCAAACTCATAGGGTGAATTTATTCCTCCACGAAATGTTCGGTGAAATGACCACTGAGCAAGAGATATTTTAAAAAAAAGTTTTTTTTGAGAATATGTTTTTTTACAAGACATAAGGCTTCCAAAAGCTGTTATTCCAAATCCGGCTATTCCAATCTGAGTAAAAAATTCTTTTCGTTTCATAAATAAATAGTCTAAAAAATTTAATTCTAAATTTAGACAATTAATTATAATGAATATGTAAAATATTTATATTTGGGTATATTAGGCTTTTAAATAAAAAATTCAATAATGGAAACGAATTATGATGCTATAGTAGTTGGAACTGGAATTAGCGGAGGATGGGCAGCCAAAGAACTTTGTGAGAAAGGTCTTAAAACATTAGTTTTGGAAAGAGGGCGTATGGTAAAACATATTGAAGATTACCCCACTATGCATAATGACCCATGGGACTATAAATCAGGAGATGTAATTACCCAAGAAACACGGAAAAATCAAAAAAAGCAAAGCAGAACAAATTACACTACAAATGAGTCAGGAAAACATTTTTTTGTTAACGACATAGAGCACCCTTATAATGAAGTTAATCGTTTCGATTGGATGAGAGGGTATCACGTAGGTGGACGTTCACTAATGTGGGGGAGGCAAAGTTACCGACTAACTGATTTTGATTTTAGCGCAAACCTTAAAGAGGGAATTGCAGTAGATTGGCCGATTCGATATAAAGATTTATCAACTTGGTACGATTATGTAGAAGATTTTATTGGGGTAAGTGGTAAAAATGTTGGACTCCCACAATTCCCTGACGGAAAATATTTAAAACCTTTGGAACTAAATTGTGTTGATGAAGTTCTTAAAAGCTCTGTGGATGGGAGTTATTCAGATAGATTAGTAGCTAATGCTCGAGTTGCTCACATTACAGAAGGAACTAAGCCTGGTTTAGGTAGAGTTACTTGTCAATATAGGAATAGATGCGCTAGAGGATGCCCTTTTGGATCATACTTTAGTAGTAATTCATCTACACTACCAACAGCAGAAGCCACTGGTAATATGACTTTAAGACCCAACTCTGTAGTTCATGAAATAATGTATGATGCAGACAGCAAGAGAGCTACTGGAGTAAGAGTTATTGATTCTCAGACTAAAGAGATGTATGAATTTAAAGCCAAAGTTATATTTTTATGTGCCTCAACTGTTGCATCAACTTCAATTTTGATGCAATCTACATCAGACACCTTTCCCAATGGGATGGGTAATGCTTCTGGAGAGCTTGGACATAATATAATGGATCATCATTTTCAAGTAGGCGCTTCTGGCCGATATGAAGGTTTTGAAGATAAATATTACACAGGGAGACGTCCTGGAGGAATTTACATACCTCGATTTAGAAATATTGGAGGTGATACAACTCAAAAAGAATTCTCACGTGGCTATGGTTACCAAGGTGGAGCCAGCAGGGGTAGCTGGACAGATACTATTTCTGAAATGGCATATGGAGCAGATTTTAAAGAGGAAATCACAAAACCTGGAGATTGGTCAATGGGAATAAATGGATTTGGAGAAATTTTACCTTACCACGAAAATAAAATGATTTTAGATTATGATAATTTAGATAAGTGGGGATTACCGACTGTTACTTTTGATGCTACAATAAAAGAGAATGAAAAGAAGATGCGAGTAGATATGAAAGTACAAGCCATTGAAATGTTAGAAAATGCAGGTTTTAAAGATGTAAAAGGATTTGATAATAAATACGCGATGGGCCTAGGTATTCATGAAATGGGAACAGCTCGAATGGGGCGGGATCGAAAAACATCTATTCTCAACGCTAATAATCAAATTCATGATGTCCCTAATGTATATGTAACCGATGGTTCAGCAATGACATCTGCAAGTAATGTAAATCCATCTTTAACATACATGGCCTTAACTGCAAGAGCAGCTAACCACGCGGTTAATGAATTAAAAAAAATGAATCTTTAATTTTATATAAAATGAATAGAAGAAAAGCCTTAAAAAACATTGGTGCTGGAATTGGTGCTATAACATTAACTCCAACTGTAGTTAGCCTGTTCCATAGCTGTCAAACAGAGATAAGTTATTCGTCAGTCTTTTTTACTAAAAATGATTTCAAAATAGTATCAACTTTAATGGAGCTTATTATTCCAAATACAGATATTCCAGGAGCTATTGAATTAAAACTTCCTGAATTTGTGGATTCTTACATCGATGCTGTCTATGATGAAAAAAGGAAGAGTTTTTTCGCAAGTGGCTTGGGAGAATTTTTAGCAGTAGGGATAAAAGATGCTAGCAAAGAAAAAGCAACTCATCTGTCTATAAATGATTGGGATTCACAACTTGCCAAATATCTAAAACCTGGAAATAAAATCCTTAAGGAGGAAAATCAAGCAGCCAAATTTATAAGTGAACTAAGAAGTCTAACCGTTAACGCATTTAAAACTAATGAATTCATTGGTGAAAATATATTAGCATATGCACCAATTCCTGGGAAACAAGAGGGATGCGTTGACCTTATGGAGACAACAGGAGGGAAAGCTTGGTCGCTATAGGGTTCTTAAATATTCGCTAATAGAACGCGCTTCGTCCTTTGTTATGTTTTGATTAAGCATCATTATATTATTATATTCCTTAAGTAAAGCAATAGCGATCGGGTCTTTTTTTAACATTCCGACAGGGTTCAAAATCATATTCATTACCCATTCAGGACTTCTTCTATCATAAATACCTTTCATGGCAGGTCCAATAAGTTTTCTGCCTGCCATATGACAAGCTGTACATTTCCTATTAAAAGAAGAGGCCCCTTTATTAGCTAAATCCTGATCGATAAACTCTCCAAAGTTAGCTTCTTTAATTGGACCCAAACCCTTATTTTTTAAATCTATTGGAGTTGAAGATTCTTCAGTATTATACTTTTTATTCTCTTTTTTTTGTGTTCGGTTATATTCAAACCCTTTTTTCTTATTTTCGTTAGAACCACAACTAATAATTAAAGTCACAAAAAAAATAAGTAGATTTTTTTTCATGGCTTTATATTATTTTACAATAAGCTTTCCTTTCATAAGCCCCCAGTGACCGGGGAAAGAACATATAAAAGTATAATTACCTTTCATTGGTGCTTTAAAGGTTATAG
>CAJWAE010000001.1 GCA_913020075.1 uncultured Flavobacteriaceae bacterium | reverse complement strand
GCTCAAGTTTTAATTAAAACACACCAATGATTCAAATAAAAAACCTTCATAAATCCTACAAAATGGGAACCTCTTCCCTTCATGTTTTAAAAGGAATCAACTTTGATGTTGAAGAGGGTGAGTTGGTTGCTATTATGGGCTCCTCAGGCTCAGGTAAATCTACTTTATTAAATATTTTAGGGATGTTAGATGTTGCAGATGATGGTGATTATATCCTAGATAATGTTCCCATAAAAGATCTTAACGAAACAAAAGCTGCAAAATATAGAAATCAATTCTTAGGATTTGTTTTCCAATCGTTTAATTTGATTAATTATAAATCTGCTTTAGAGAATGTTTCTCTTCCCTTATACTATCAAGGAGTTCCTAGAAAAGAACGTCAGATAGCAGCTCTAGATTATTTGGAAAGAGTTGGTTTAAAAGATTGGGCAAATCATTTGCCTAGTGAACTTTCTGGAGGTCAGAAACAAAGGGTGGCGATTGCTCGTGCAATGGCTTCAAGACCTAAAGTCTTATTAGCAGATGAGCCAACTGGAGCACTCGATACAACAACTTCATATGAAGTTATGGACCTGATTCAAAAAATCAATGAAGAAGGTAAGACTATTCTAGTTGTTACTCATGAGCCAGATATTGCTCAGATGTGTAAGCGTATTGTTCAGCTTAAAGACGGTGTTATTATTGAAGACAAAAAAGTAAAACAAGTATTAGCTTCTTCCTATGTTTAACAGAGACCGTTGGAGAGAGATTTTTGATACAATAAGTAAAAACAAACTACGTACGTTCTTGTCCGGTTTTACCGTTGCTTTAGGAATTTTTATTTTTATTATTCTATTTGGTTTAGGAAACGGTTTAAAAAATTCATTTCAAGAATTTTTTTTAGATGATGCTAGTAATGCTATTTTTCTATATCCTGGAAAAACATCGATGCCTTATAAAGGGTTTAAGACCAATAGAAGAATTGAGTTTGAAAATGGAGATATGGAAGACATTAAAACTAACTTCCCTTTTTTCACAGAATATGTAACGCCACGAATCACAAGGAGCGCTTTAGTAAAGTATAAAAATCAAAGTAACACCTATAGAACTTTGGCAATAGCTCCTGATCATCAATTTATTGAAAAAACTATTTTAATGAAGGGGAGATATGTCAATCAATCTGATATTAATGAAAAAACAAAAACTGCTGTTATAGGAAGATTGGTTGCGAAAGATTTATTCAAGTCAGAAAACCCAATTGGTAAATATTTTGACTTAGGAACAAGTGTTTTTAAAGTAATAGGAGTTTTTCAAGATGACGGTGGTGATAATGAAGAACGTAGTATTTATATTCCGTACACGACAAGACAATTGATGGAAAAAGGAAATGACAAAGTTGGTCAAATTTTAGTTACATACCGAAAAGAACTTGGATATGTTGGTTCTGTTGCATATGAAAAAGCATTAAAAAAATATTTTAAAGAAAAAAAATCTATTGCCCCAAGAGATCCAAATGGAATTTATATTCGAAATGCTGCTGAAGAATTAAAAGAAGCTCAACAATTTGCTGTTGTACTTCAATATATTGTAAGTTTTGTTGGCTTAGGCACTTTAATTGCTGGGATTATTGGTATTTCAAATATTATGGTTTTTGTGGTTAAAGAACGTACAAAAGAATTAGGAATCCGTAAAGCCTTGGGAGCGACTCCACGTTCTATAATTCAAATGATTCTTCAAGAATCAGTTTTTATTACTACTATTTCAGGATATTTTGGTTTAATGTTAGGAGTTCTTGTATTAAATAATATAGAATTAAAATTGGAGTTTTATTTTATTAAAAATCCTTATATTAATATTAGTACAGCTATAATGGCTACTATTATTTTAATCCTATTTGGCGCAATTGCCGGTTATATTCCCGCTAAGCGTGCATCAAGTATTAAACCCATAATCGCATTAAGAGATGAATAGTTTTAAAGTCATATTTGATCGTGATACCTGGCAAGAAATATTTGGATCTATTTCTAAAAATAAGATACGAACAGTAATAACTATTATTGGTGTTCTCTGGGGGATCTTTATATATATCGTTCTCTCTGGAGCTGCTAAAGGTTTAGATAACGGATTTGAACGTCAATTTGAAAATATTGCGATGAATTCAATGTTCATTTGGGCCCAACAAACTAGTATTCCTTATGATGGATTTAAAATTGGTAGACAAATTGAACTTAAACTTTCAGATATTGATTTTTTAAAAAAAAGAGTTCCTGAAATTGAATTTATATCTCCTAGAAATGCAAAGGGTGTATTTGGTAGCTCAAGTCCTTTGGTAGTTCGAAAAAATAAATCAAGTAATTTTAATATTTATGGCGACTTCCCAGAATTCACGAAAATAGCTACCAAAAAGATTTATGATGGAGGTAGATTTATAAATGAAGAGGATATAAAATACAAACGAAAAGTTTGTGTAATAGGTGAACAAACACAGGCTGAATTATTTGAAAAAGACGAAAACCCCATTGGACAATACATTAAAATAGATGATATTTATTTTCAAGTGATAGGAGTTCATAAGTTTATACCTGGAGGTGGATTTGAAACTGATGGAGATATTTTTATACCCTTTGAAACTTTTAGGAAGTTGTATAATACCGGAGATATAGTTCAATGGTTTACAATAGCTGCCTACGATGAGGCGGATGTAGTAGCAGTAGAAAAAGATATCAAAACAGTTTTAAAAAGCATTCATCGAGTTTCCCCTGAAGATGAACGTGCATTTGGTGGTTTTAATTTGGGTGAAATTTTCAATAAAATTGTAGGATTTGCAAGAGGAATGACTCTATTGTCCCTAATTGTAGGAATAGCTACTATTATTGCTGGAGTTATTGGAATTGGAAATATACTTTTGATTTCAGTCAAAGAACGTACCAAAGAATTAGGAGTTCGAAGGGCATTAGGTGCTACACCTGCTGAAGTTAGAAATCAAATTATTCTGGAATCTGTATTTTTAACTGTTGTCGCCGGAATATTAGGAATTATATTAGGAGCTTTTGTTTTAGCAGGGATCAATGCAGCTACTATTGATATGACGGATTTCCCCTACACTAATCCCACAGTTCCAATCCCTTTTGTTTTAGGAGCTCTGTTTATAATGGTTTTTTTAGGGACACTGATTGGATTGATCCCTGCACAACGGGCAATAAGTATTAAACCAATTGATGCATTAAGAGAAGAATAATAAAAATTATATATAATAAATACCATGAAAATTTTAAAATACATTGGAATTACACTATTAATATTAGGAGCTTTATTTGCTGCTGCTTATTTTATAAAAACCAACAGCAAGTCTGTTATTGAGTATGAAATAGAAAAAGCTTTTATCTCTTCAATTGAGAAGAAAACAGTAGTTACTGGAAAAGTAATTCCTGAAGATGAAGTAGAAATTAAACCTCAAATTCAAGGAATTATTGAAACTATTTTTGTTAAAGAAGGGGATCAAGTAGTTTTTGGTGATTTACTGGCTAAAATCAAAGTGGTTCCCAATGAACAAAGTTTAAATACTGCAAAAGGACGTTTAGCAAATTCTAAGATTACTTTAAGTAATAGCAAAATAGAATTTGACAGGAGTAACGATTTATTCACCAAAGAAATTATTTCTAAACAAGAATTTCAGAATTCACAGCTAAATTATAGTAGGGCTAAGCAAGATGTTTCTAATGCTACTTCTGATTTACAAATTATTCGTTTAGGATCTGCTGGAGGTGCGGCCTCTGCTAATACAAATATACGTGCAACAGTACCAGGAACCATTCTTGAAATTCCAGTTGAGGAAGGTTTTCAAGTTATTGCCAGTAATAGTTTTAATGCAGGTAGTACTATTGCTACTATTGCTGACTTAAATAAGATGATTTTTGAAGGAAAAGTTGATGAAGCAGAAGTAGGTAAACTAAAAGTTGGAATGGCACTGGAGGTAAGCCTTGGAGCAATTGAAAATCAATTTTTAAAAGCAAAATTAAAATTTATTGCACCTAAAGGAAACGAAGAACAGGGTGCTGTCAAATTCATTATTGAAGCAGATCTATTTTTAAATGATTCTTTATTTGTCCGTGCAGGTTACAGCGCCAATGCATCATTAGTACTTCAACGCAAAGACAGTATTTTAGTTATATCTGAATCTCTTTTACAATTTGACAGAGATACTAATAAACCTTATGTCGAGGTTTCATTAGGAGAACAGAAATTTGAGCGAAGAGATATTGAAATTGGAATCTCGGACGGAATTAATACAGAGATTATTTTAGGCTTATCGGAAGAGGATGAAATAAAAGTATGGAATAAAACAGAACCTATAAAAAAGGGTGATGAAGATGAAGATTAATCAAAAGGGAAGCGAAAGCGTAGAAATAATTAATAACAAAAAAGCTAATTAATATTATAAAATACAACAGATGAAAACATTTGTAACTTTCTTGCTTTCAATAATGACCTTTGTAGTTTCTGCACAGGGAAAAGCATATACCTTAGAGGAATGTGTGCTTATTGCTTTAGATAAAAATATCAGTATCAAACAATCTGAAATTAATTTAGAAGGATCAAAAATTGATAAATCAGATGCAATGGGTAATTTTTTACCCCAATTGAATGCACAATCGCAACACATTTGGAATAGTGGTTTAAGTCAAAATATCACCACTGGATTAATTGAAAACTTAACAACTCAATTTTCTTCTTTTGGTGCAAATGTTGGTGTAACCATTTTTAATGGTAGACAAAACATAAACCAACTAGCGAGAGCCAATCTAAATTTAATTGCAGGGCAATATCAATTAGATGATATGAAAGATGATATAAGCCTTTTTGTTGCAAATGCATTTTTACAGGTTAAATTTAATAGAGAACTTGCTCAAGTTCAGCGTTATCAACTCGAGCTTACTCAAAAAGATGTTAAGCGAACTCAAGATCGAATTAGTGCTGGAGTTTTGACTCGTGCGGACATTTATGAAATAGAAGCTAATTTGGCCCAGCAAGAGCAATCATTAATTCAAGCAGAAAATTCTTATCGTTTATCTCGTATAAGTTTAGCACAATTACTTTTAATTACTGATTATGAAAAATTTGATATATCCTCAGAAGACTTTGAAATTCCCATATCCGAAATTCTATTAAAAAACCCTAAAGATATTTTCGAAAAAGCACTAACTTTTAGGAATGATATCAAATTAGGAGTCACTAATATTGAAATTGCAAAAAAAGATATTGATATAGCTAAAGGAACTCTTGCGCCCTCTGTATCGGCATTTTATAATTATAATACTCGTATTTCATATAGTGACATATTAGTTCAAACAGGAAACGCCTTAGAGGTTCCAGTTGGCTTTGTAAAGGATAATGGAGCACTGGTAGTAACTCAATTTCCAGAGCGACAATTAGCTGAGCCATTATCTTTTGGAAATCAATTTGGTCAAAATGACGGTCATAGCTATGGTCTATCTCTTAATATTCCAATTTTTAATGGATCTGCTGCTCGTAACAACATTAAGCGCAGAGTTCTAAATCTCGAGCGTATTGAAAATCAGTTTGAACAAACAAAATTAGATTTAGAAAATACAATTAATCAGGCATACAATAATGCAGAAGGTGCTCTTAAGTTTTTTCAAGCATCGGATAAAACATTAATTGCTCGAAAACAAGCTTTTGAAATTGCAAATAATCGTTTTGAAGCTGGTGTAATGAATTCTTTCGATTTCATTCAAGCTAAACAACGTTATGAAATCGCTTCATCAGATATTATTAGAGCTAAATATGATTATATTTTCAAATTAAAAGTTTTAGAATTTTACTTTGGATTAAAATTATAAAAGTTTTCATTGTAAAATACATATTTTAAACAAGATGTATTTTTTTATATCTTCATAATAATAAATATTAAAACTTTATGAATCCAAAATTCGAGAGTGAGCATAAGGATATTCCTGGAAATCCTTCAGCCTCCAAAAGTAGCTCAATAAAGCTAAATACAAGATCAAATAATGAAGTCTTAAAGTTACTTTCTGACGAGCAGTGGGATTTTTGGAGAGAAAAAGGCTATGTTATTATAAAAAATGCACTTACTAACGATCAAGTAAAAAAAACGGCAAATTTTTTATGGGAATTTGAAGAAAAGAATCCAAAAGATTCTAGTACTTGGTATACCGCTCCTCGTGCAGAAATGCAAATGAAAGAGCTCGCTGGAACTGGTATGGTTGAGGTATATAATCATCAATATTTGTGGTCTAATAGAGAGTCCCAAAAAATATATGACGCCTTTTCAGATGTATGGGGAACGGATAAGCTCTGGGTTACTATAGATAGAGCAAATCTTAACTTTCCAATTAAAGAGGGTTTTGATTATAAAGCTTTTATTCATTGGGACTACGACCCTGAAACTAAACCTGAGAATGTCCAAGGTGTGATAGCACTTTCAGATCAGATTGATACCCAGATGGGAGGCTTTCAATGTATTCCATGGTTGTATCAAAACTATGATAGTTGGAAATTAACTCAACCTGAAGATAGAAATAGATTCCAACCGGACATTTCAGACTTAGAAGATAAAATAGAAAAAGTATCACTAGAATCAGGTGATCTACTTATTTTCAATAGTCTTTTAGCCCATGGTATCCGTACAAACAAATCGAAAAACAAGGTACGGATTGCTCAATATATTTCTATGATGCCAGCTGAGGAAGAAAATAAATCTCTCAAAGAGTGGAGAATTAATTCTTGGAAACATCGAATTGCTCCTGAAGGATATGCTTTCCCTGGCGATCCAAGAAAATGGGAGCAAACTAAATACCAAAAAGCTGAATTAAGTACTTTAGGCGAAAAATTATTAGGATTAAAAAAATGGTAATTTTGTTTTAGGTAAAATATTTAAAATGAATTTCAATTTAAAGGAAAAAATAGCATTTATAACGGGATCTACGTCTGGGATTGGCTTTTCAACTGCACGAATACTTTTAGATCAAGGGATGCAAGTATATATTAACGGAAGATCTGAAGAGACCGTAAACGAAGCAATAAAGAAACTAAATGATTCGGTTTCTGATGCAAATGTTTTTGGGATAGTAGCTGATTTTAGAAGTTCTTCGGCTGCAAAAAACTGTATTGATCAGTTACCAGAGATTGATATTTTAATAAATAATGTAGGGATCTATAAATCACAATCCTTTTTTGAAACTTCAATTGATTCATGGATAGAACAATTTCAAGTTAATTTAATGAGTGGTGTTCAATTATCTCAACATTATTTGAATGGAATGTTAAAAAGAAATTGGGGACGTATTTTGTTTATTTCCAGTGAATGTGCTTACTTGGTTCCTCAAGATATGATTTCCTATAGTTCAACTAAGGCAGCTATGCATGCAACATCAAGAGGTCTTTCTCAACTTACAAAGGAAACAGGTGTAACAGTAAATACTGTGGTTCCTGGCTCTACTCTTAGTGAAGGCGCACAGCGATTTTTAGCCGATAAAGCTCAAGTTGAGGACAAAGATCTACAAATGATAGAAAGAAATTTTTTCAAGACAGAGCGACCATCATCATTACTGCAACGCTTTGCCTCAACAGATGAAGTAGGAAATACAATTGCATATATTTGTAGTCCACTTGCTTCTGCTACAAATGGTTCAGTCATTAAGGTGGATGGAGGAAGTTCAGGAGGAATTTTTTAAACTGCTAAAACGTTATGGCATATATTCTTCATTTAGACACAACAACAAAGCAATGTTCTGTAGCCATAAGTTTTCAAGATCGAATTTTAGCAAAAAAAGAATTGCTTACCGAGACTTATAGTCACAGTGAAAAATTACATTCTTTTATCGAAGAAGTACTTAAACTCTCAGGTTTAAAAATAAACCAACTTAATGCAATTGCAATTAGTAAAGGCCCTGGCTCTTTTACAGGACTTCGAATTGGTGTAGCATCTGCAAAAGGGTTTTGTTTTGCATTAGATATACCTTTAATTGCTTTAAATACACTTGAGACAATGGTCCAACCACATACAATTGGAAAAGATGAGTATATAATTCCTATGTTGGATGCCAGAAGAATGGAAGTCTATACAGCTGTATTTGATGCAAATAAAAATTGGATTTATCAAACAACTGCAATGGTTTTGTCAAAAAGTAGTTTTACTAATATTGTAGGAAATAAACCTTGTTTAATTCTTGGAGACGGAGCATTAAAATTTAAATCATTAAAACCTGAAATAAATGTAAAATTAACTCCTGAGATTTTCTACCCTTCTGCTCAATATATGATCTCTTTAGCGTGGACAAAATTTAATCAAAGTAGTTTTGAAGATATAGCCTATTTTGAGCCTTTTTATTTAAAAGATTTCCAGGCTACACTTCCAAAGAAAAACATAATGGATTAACCATTAACAGCTACCACGGTGTTTATTTTTCCTGGCATCATTTCTTTAAGCATATTTTCAATTCCATTTTTAAGAGTGAAAGTAGATGACGGACATCCGCTGCAGGCTCCTTGAAGAATAACGTGAACTGACTTGTTGCTTTCATCGTAAGATTCAAATTTGATGTTCCCACCATCTGAGGCAACTGCTGGTTTAATGTATTCTTCTAAAATAGAGACAATTTGTTCCTCTGTGGGATTTAAATTTTCGATACTTTCCTTGTCAGAATTAGTATTTATTGGAGTTGGGACCTCAGTTAGTATTAAGTTTCCTTGCTCAATAAATGCTCTAATAAATTCGCGAATTTCCATGACTACAGAATCCCACTCGGTTACTTCGTACTTGGTAATGGATACATAATTAACATCAATGAATACTTCTTTAACATAGGCAAAATGAAAAAGCTTTTGCGCAAGAGGTGAAATTTTTGCTTCATCTATGTTTTTAAATTCTACACTTTGTGAAACCAGCTGCTTATTAGCTACAAATTTCATTACTCCCGGATTGGGGGTGCTTTCTGCATACACGCTTACAGGAATTTTATCATTTTTTTTGGCCTCAATAACTATACCACCATCATTCAAATAGGTTTCGAGTTGCTCTTTTACCTCAATTATTACATCTTCCCATTCTAAAATATCAAAACGTTCAACTGAAATTGTTTTGTCAGAAAGATTAACAGACTTCACAAAAGGTAAATAAAATAACTGCTGAACAAGAGGAGATTCTTTGGCAGCATCAATATTTTTGTATTGTAATATTTCTTTTGGTCCGATAGATTGGTCAACTTCAAAATGCGCCCAACTATTCTTTTTTTTATAAGAAGCATCAATCCGATAGATTTTCATTGTTATTGTTTTTTCAAAAATAAGAAAAGGTAAACAATTAGATGTCTAAAACTAGAGGCTTCTTAAATAAAATCTTTTGTACTTTGTGTTAAAGTAAATATTTATGTTAATTAAATCAGTACGTGGTTTTACTCCTTTTTATGGGAAGGAATGTTTTTTTGCAGAAAACGCAACTTTAATAGGGGATATTATAATGGGAAGTGAATGCTCTGTTTGGTATCAAGCCGTTATTCGCGGCGATGTTAACGCAATACGAATAGGGGATAGAGTTAATATTCAAGATGGCGCAGTTGTTCATGCTACTTTTGAAACATCTTCTACCCATATAGGAAATGGAGTTTCGATTGGACATAATGCTATTATTCATGGATGCACGATTCATGACAATGTGCTTATCGGAATGGGAAGTATCATTATGGATCATTGTGTGATAGGAAGTAATAGTATAATCGCTGCTGGTGCTGTTGTAACTAAAAACACTATTATTCCTCCAGGTTCAATTTACGGTGGCTTACCGGCTAAAAAAATCAAGGAAGTTGATCAAAATTTAAAAAAAAATGAAATTGAAAGGATCGCATCAAACTATATAAAATATGCATCTTGGTTTAAAGAGTAGTCAAAAAAAAAGCTGTCCGTAAGGACAGCTTTTAATTGAATGTAAATAGGATAATTAAAATCCAAGTTCTGTTTTCACGTCAGTTATTAAGTCTTTTCCAGAGGCCATGATTACGCTTCCTCCTGGGCTTGAGTCAACAACATAGTCAAAGCCTTGAGCAGTAGCAACTTTCTCAATCGCAACGCGTGCTTTATCGTAGAGAGGACGCATCATTTCAGCTGAACGCTTTTGTAATTCTGCAGCAGCAGTTTCTCTGAAATCTTGAATACGTTGTTGCATTTCCTGTAATTCAAGCTGACGTTGTTGGTTGATTAATTCTGTCTGGTTTTGAGCATCTCCTTGATAATTTTGTGCTTTAGTTTGGAATTCTTTAACAGAGGTTTCCATTTCTTTAGCATACTGGTCTTCAAGTTTTTTTAATTCGTTTTGAGCAGAAATAACTTCTGGCATTTCACTTATTAATAGCTGAGTATTAATGTGAGCTACTTTAGATTGTGATGTCACGTTTAACGGAGCAAAGAACAATAATAAAGTTACGATTAGAGTGGATAGATATTTCATGTATTTGTGTAAATATTAATTATTTAAAGAGGAGGTTTTTGCTTTAAGTTTCTCAATTTGGTCTTTCCTTTTTTGAATTTTTTGTTGTCTATTTATTCTTTTTATAACAAGGTCGCTAATATCGTAATTTTTTACCGAATATAACATTGTTAAGTTAGAAGATCTGTCAAAAACGTAATCATATTTTTTTTCTTCTGCAATTTTTTTTACGATACTCATGACTTGATCCTGAACAGGTTGAATTAGTTTCGATCTTTGAATGAGCATATCACCCCTAGTTCCAAAGCGTTTTTCTTGAAGGGATATAATTTCGGAAGCATAATCTTGTATCTCTAATTCTCGATCATTAATTAGTTCAGGAGTCAGAAGAATTTTTTCAATATTTAGTTGATCTTGATATTGTTTTAGTTGAATTTTTTTAAGTTCGATCTCTTTTTTCCATTTCTCCACGTTTTTATCCAACAGTTGGCTAGCTTTTTTATATTCACCAATATTATCAAGAATTATATTCATATCAATATAACCCACTCGAGTTCCCCTCTGGGCTTGAATTTGACTATTAAAACATAAAAATAAAACAAAAACTTTATACAGGATCTTATTCATTTATGTTATAACGTGATTAAATGCAAGTTATTTTAAAAGTCGAAAATTGAATGTAAAATAAAACTAAAATCGTTGACCAATTATGAAATGAGTTTCCCATCCATTAGGTGAAGTTGAATTTGGGTTAGGATTATCAAACCCATAACCAAAATCAATCCCCAATAAACCAAAGGCAGGCATGAAAATTCGAACACCAGCTCCTGCAGAACGTTTAGAATTAAAAGGGTTAAAATCTCTAAACCTATCGTAACCGTTTCCGGCCTCAAGAAATGAAAGTGCGTAAATTGATGCACTAGGCTTTAGAGTTATAGGATAACGGAGCTCTAATGAAAATTTATTATATATAACAGACCCGTCACGACTAGATAAAGATTGATTAGGATACCCCCTTAATTGAATTGTTTCTCTTCCGTCCAAAGCATAGCTTATCATTCCGTCTCCTCCTAGAAAGAAACGCTCAAATGGTATATTCCCGCGACTTTGATTGTATGCTCCAATGAATCCAAAATCAGCTTGTGTTTTTAGTATTAACTTATCATAAACCTTTGTATACCAGGTCCCATTAAATTTAATTTTATAAAATTCTAACCATTTAAATTTCTCTTGATCAATTTCTGCAAGTAGTGGATTTCCATTACTATCCTGAAACTCGGGAAGAGATTCTAAATCAGAGTAATCTTTTCCTGTGAAAATCGAGTAAGGTGGGGTAAATTTGGCACTTATGTTAAAGGAAGATCCACCAACCGGAAAAATCGGATTAATGCGGGTATTATTTCTTGATAGACTAACTGTATAGGCCAGATTATTTGCTTCCCCATCTCCAAATGTAAATAAACCCGTATAATAGTTATTTAAATTGTAGTACTGATATGAAATTGCATGCGATATTTGAAAAAAATCATCAGGTTTTTGTAAACGTTTTGCAAGTCCCAGAGTAATTCCTGTAATCTGAAAGGATTGGCTTTTGTCAGCAAGACCTGTAAAATAATCATATCGATACTGAATAGTATGCTGAAGTGAGGTTGAAAATTGAACAGGCTGTTGTCCTCCTAACCATGGTTCTGCAAAGTTAAAACTATAAGTACTGTAAAATTGACTCGCTTGAAGTCGTAATGCTAAATTCTGACCATCTCCCATTGGTAGTGGTTTGTATGTTTTTTTATCAAAAATATTTCTCATTGAAAAGTTATTAAACGATAATCCTAGCGTACCAATAAAACCACCTTGACCATAACCTCCTTGTAACTCAATTTGACTCGCACCATTTTCTACCAAATCAAATCCGATATCTATTGTTCCTGAATTTGGATCCACATTCTCGAATTCAGGATTAATTTGTTCGGCATCAAAAAATCCCAATTGCCCTAATTCTCTTGAAGTTCGAACTAACTTATCTTTACTGTAAAGTTCACCTGGTTTTGCTCGAAGCTCTCGATAAATTACATGATCATTCGTTTTTGTGTTTCCTGTTATTCGAATTTTATTAAAACTTGCCAGCTTTCCTTCAGTAATCCTGATTTCAAAATTAATGGTATCATTTATTGCACTTACCTCCACAGCATTAATGTTAGAAAATAAATACCCACTATTTTGGTAAAGGTTGGTAATGTCATTTGCGTCAGGTTTTGTATTATCTGCAATACGCTTTTTTAATAAAACTCCATTATAAACATCTCCTTTTTTTAATCCAAGAATTCGTTCTAAAACAGCATTAGAATAAGTAGTATTGCCAATAAAATCAATATTCCCTAGATAATATTTATTTCCCTCTTCAATTTTAAGCTTAAGATCAACTGTATTAGATCCATCATTATTTTTAACTAATGTATCTTTTAAAACCCGAGCATCTCTGTATCCTTCTTCTTTATAAAATTCAATGAGTGTTGTTAAATCTTCTTTGAAATCCTCTTCAACAAATTTTGATCTTTTCCAAAATCTAACAGAAGTCTTATGCTTTGTATTTTTTAATTTAAATTGTAGGTTACGTTTCTTAAAAATATTATTTCCTTCAAACTGGACGTCTCTTATTTTTACACGTGGTCCTTTGTCAACATTAACCAATATTTTATATGTATTGTCACCAGCTATACTGTCTTTGATTGTTTTAAGAGAAACTTTAGTATTTAAAAACCCATCTTTCCGAAATTTATTTTCAATATAATTTTTGGTATTAGTCAAAAAGCTTTCCGAAATTTTTTTGCCACTTGTTAATTCGGTGTCTTTTATTATGGTCTCGGTACGACTATTTTTAATACCCTTAATTTTTACGTCTGATAGGGTAGGGAGTTCTTTTATTTCAATTTCTACAGATATTTTCTCACCGTCTACTTTTATAACATAAAAATTAATGTCGCTAAATAAATCAAGTCCCCATAGTTTATTTAAAACTCCGCTAACCTCTTCTCCAGGAACTTGAATTTTTTTACCTTTTCTTAAGCCACTATAAGAAATAACGGTTTGTGCGTTAAATGTTTTAAGTCCAGAAACTTTTATTGAATCTATCACATACATTTTACCTTTCACAAAACCCTTCGTCTGAGCTTGCACTTGACCTACTATAAATAGAAGAATACAAACAAGTAGATATCTGTAAGTTAGATTAAGCATTGACTTGTTCACTCGTTTTTCCAAATCTTCGTTCTCGTTTTCCGTAGTTTAGTAATGCTTTGTGTAAATCTTCTTTAGCAAAATCAGGCCATAGAGTTTTAGTAAAATACAGTTCTGCATAGGCAATATGCCATAATAAAAAATTACTTATTCGTTCTTCGCCACTTGTTCTTATTAGCAAATCAACCAAAGGTAAATTTCGCGTGTAAAGATGCTCAATTATCGTGGATTGGTCAACTTTTTCAGGTGAAATTATACTATTTTTAACTTTAAATGCAATTGCCCTTACCGCTCTTGTTAATTCTTCCTTAGCACCATAGTTAAGAGCAAGCGTAAGTTTCATTCCTGAGTTATTTTTAGTCTTTTGAATCACATACTGTAATTCTTCTTTTACAGGTATTGGAAGTAATTCAATATCACCAATTGAATTAAGCTTTATATTGTTTTTAATGAGTTTTCTAAATTCTCTTTTTAGAGAATTTACTAAAAGTTTCATTAGGATAGAGACTTCTTCTTTAGGACGATTCCAGTTATCTGTGGAAAAAGCAAAAAGGGTAAGGTATTCAATTCCTTCTTCAGCAGCAGCTTCAACTATTTCTCTGACAGCATGAGCACCTTGATTATGGCCCATTACACGCTGCTTTCCTTGTTGCTTTGCCCATCGTCCATTTCCATCCATGATGATGGCAACATGTTTTGGTTTTTTATTCATTAATCTTTACAATAACATGGAAGATCGCCAAAGGTAAAAGAAATTGTGAAACCTGTAAAAATGTACCAATCATTATTTGTGATATTTCCAAATTTATATCCTGGATTATCACCAAATTGGTTTTCTGGATTACTTCCATCTAGGTTGTCGGTTAATGTATATCTAGCTCCTATTTCAAAACCTAAAACAAAATAAGGTTTTGGGTTTACTTTAAGTCCAAGAATAATTGGAAATGCAATTTTTTGATCTTTACCATAATCATTAATATTAGGAGATTCAAAAGGTCCATTCGGGGTTTGATAATATTGATTATATCTAAAATAACTTAATCCATAAAAAATAAAAGGAGTAAAACTTACTCTCTCAGTATGAAGATTAAATTTCTTAAAATTAAGCTCAAAGCCAGCCATTACTTCTTGAATATCATTATCCATTTCATAAGATCTATTAAAACGACTTAGATCATTATTGTTAAATTCCGTTTCTGTTAATTTTGTTAATGTAAAACCTACCCTAAAAGAAAACCTATCTGTTTTATTCCATTTATAGATCACTCCATAAGCTAAAGAATTAGGATCTAAATATCTATTCGTTCCAATATCTCCTATGTAATTACTTCCTCCAACAAAAGCACCTAATTCATGATATTGGGCTTCTGTAAATACTGCATAAAAACAGAATAATATGTGAACATATTTTAAATACATTTATAAAAAAAACCAATTTTTTGATTAAAAGTTAGAAGGAACTTTATAACCTATAAATCTTAGTTTTATTGTGTATTACGGCTGTCTTGACCCCAAAAAAGTTTTTCTCTAAGGGTATTGTAAAAAAATGACCCATTTAATTGAACGGTTCGTATTGTAAAAGAAGCTTTTTTTAAATGTATATTATTTCCGTTTTCAAGAGTTACTATTCTTGAGTCTAATGAGAGCAGATGATTCTTGTCTCTCCCAGTAACCGAAATTTTAATTGATATATTATCGGGTACAATAAGTGGTCTCATATTAATATTGTGAGGAGCTATTGGGTTCAGGATGAGGCATTGTGACGAAGGAGAAACAATTGGTCCCCCACTACTAAGCGAATAACCTGTTGAGCCTGTTGGGGTAGAGATAATTAAACCATCAGACCAGTATGTTGTCAAATACTGACCATCTATTTCAGTTTTAATACTCAACATCGAGGTTGTGTTTTTTCTATTCACGCTAACTTCATTCAGCGCAAACCCTATTTCTTCGAAAGCTGAAATTGGCTCTTTTGATGATACTTGAAGTAATGAGCGTTCAATCAAAGTATACTTCTTTAAAAAAAATAAATCCAAGCCTTCCTCCAGTTCATCGCGATGTAAAGAAGTTAAAAATCCTAAACGTCCTGTATTAATTCCGAAAATCGGAATTCCAGAATCTCGAATGAGAGTTACAGCTCTAAGAATGGTTCCATCACCACCAATAGAAAATAAAAAATCAACTCCAGTTAAAGCTTTGTCATCATCAAAATAGTTGAAAGAATCACCACCAAGGTATTTTTTTAAACGATCAACTAAAATTAATTCATGTTCTTTTCTCTCTAAATACTGAATAACCGACTTGACATATGTCATGGTCTCTTGAGAAAAAAATGCAGTAAAAATTGCAACCTTCATGTATTGTGTTCTTGATGTAAATGTACAAAACTACTTAGAATATCGTTTTTATTAATTTATATGTTACGGTATATTAATTAAAAACAGTTATTTGTTTTTAATTCCCCCTGAGAGCTATTACTTTTACAAAAAAAACATGCCATTACTAAGTGTAAATATCAATAAAATAGCCACGCTTCGAAATTCTCGAGGAGGTAATGCTCCAAATTTACTTAAAGTTGCCAGTGATTTGCAGCGATTTGGAGCGCAAGGAATAACAATTCATCCCAGGCCTGATCAGCGCCACATTCGTTATAAAGATGCTCAAGCTCTTCCAAGTGAAATTACTACTGAATTTAATATTGAGGGGAATCCTATTCCTGAGTTTGTCGATTTAGTATTATCCATTGGACCAACACAAGTTACTCTGGTACCTGATGCATTTGATGCATTAACATCAAATGCTGGATGGGATACAATTAAAAACAATGTTTTCTTAAAAAATACAATCCTTAAATTCAAAGAAGCAGGAATCCGTACTTCTATTTTTCTAGACCCTGATGTTATAATGATTGAAGCTGCTCTTTCAACAGGAGTCGATCGTATTGAATTGTATACAGAGTCATATGCAGCTAATTATAAAACAAACCCAGAAGCTGCTATTTCTCCTTATATTTCTGCTGCAAAAAAAATATCAGATCTGGGTTTAGGCCTAAATGCTGGACATGATTTGAATCTTGATAACATCTCCTTTTTCGCTAAGCATATTCCTGGTTTATTAGAAGTATCAATTGGACATGCATTAATTTGTGAAAGTTTATATTTAGGATTCGAAAATGTAATTCCAATGTATCTTCAACATTTATCGTAATGCCTATATTACACAGTAAAATTTTTGGTAATAAAGGACTTGATTTATTGATTCTTCATGGATTTTTAGGTATGGGTGACAACTGGAAAACTCATGCCAAAAATTGGTCAAACATTGGATTTCGAGTTCATTTAATAGATCAGCGTAATCATGGTAGAAGTTTTTGGGATGACGATTTTACTTATAAATTAATGACAGAAGACGTAGTAGATTACTGTAAGTCACATGATTTAAATAACATTATAGTTTTGGGTCACTCTATGGGGGGCAAAACAGCTATGCATTTGGCTTGTAATCACCAAGAACTAATAAAAACCTTTGTAGTAGCTGATATTTCTCCAAAAACATATAAGCCAGATCATAAAAAAATTTTAATTGGTTTATCTCTATTGGACTTTAAAAAAATCAGAAATAGATTGGATGCCGATTTGCAATTAACAAAATATGTTTCGGATGCTGTCACTCGAATGTTTCTTCTTAAAAATTTATATTGGGTTGAACAAGATAAATTAGGTTTAAGGTTAAATATTGATGTTTTAAAAAACGCCAATAATTCTGTTGGTGAAGGATTGAGTTCGGAGATGATATGTGATTTATCCTGTCTTTTTCTTAAAGGGTCCAATTCTGATTATATTCTTGAAACTGATACTTACTTAATACATCATCACTTTCCAAAAGCTGAACAGTTTACCATTCCAGATTCAGGTCATTGGCTTCATGCTGAAAACCCTAATTTATTTTTTAAGGTGGTTACCGAATGGCTTCAAAAACACGTTTAATTTTTTCACATTCTATTTTAATTATGTGAAATTTAACTGGAGTTAAGGTATTATGCTTGCCATGCTTTACTTTTATAATCTAAACTATCAGAATGAAATCGAATGTTCGAAGTGCAATCAAAAGCGACAGTGTTGCAATTTTAGGATTAATACAAGAATTAGCTTTGTATGAAAAGGAGCCTAAAAGTGTAGAATTAACACTCTCAGATATTGAAAATTATGGTTTTGGAAAAGTTCCATTATTTGAGTGTTATGTAGCTGAATTTGATAGTAAAGTAGTTGGAATGGCTTTGTTTTATTCTCGATTTTCGACATGGAAAGGGCCTACATTTCATTTAGAAGACCTAATTGTTTCGGAGCCATATAAAGGTAAAGGATTCGGTACTCAGCTTTATTCTAAGTTTATTCATCATGCATATAATGCAGGTGTAAAACGCCTGGAATGGAATGTTTTAGATTGGAATAAACTTGCAATAAGTTTTTATCAAAAAAGCGGTGCTAATGTTCTTAGAGATTGGGATACAGTTCAAATGGACCGTAGCTCAATGAAAGCTTATTTAGTTAACCATTAATAAAAAAATGAAGGTATTTAAATTTGGAGGAGCCTCTGTTAAAGACGCTTTTGGAGTAAAAAACTTAGCTCACGTATTAAAAACCATAGGACATAAAGATACATTAGTTGTTGTGTCTGCAATGGGAAAAACAACTAACGTACTTGAACAAATCATTTCAGAATATTTTAATAATAAACATCAAACACCTTCTAGTTTGTTGCCTTTAAAAGAGTTTCATATTAAAATTATAAAAGAACTTTTTAATCACGAAAAAAGCTCACTCATCAGGTTGATTAATGAATTTTTTGAAGAACTTTATGTTTTTTTTAAAAACAACAAATCTCCTAATTATAGTTTTGTTTATGACCAGGTCGTTTGTTTTGGTGAGCTTTTATCAACAACAATCATTAATGACTACTTAAATCATTTAGGGTTTACTAGTTTTTGGTTGGACGCACGGGAGTGTATTAAAACAGATGATTATTATCGTGCTGCAAATTTAGACTGGGAACAGACGCAAAATCTTATTAAAGAAAAAACCAAAAAAAAATCATTAATTGTTTCACAAGGATTTATTGGAAGTAATTCGGATAATTTTTCGACTACGCTTGGTAGAGAAGGATCTGATTATAGTGCTGCTATTTTTGCATATGCATTAAATGCTGAATCTGTAACCATTTGGAAAGATGTTCCTGGTGTCTTAAATGGAGACCCACGTGTGTTTAAAGACACCCAGTTATTAAACCAAATTTCCTACAGAGAAGCCATAGAATTAGCCTTTTATGGCGCATCAGTTATTCATCCGAAAACCCTGCAGCCCCTTCAGCGAAAAGAAATACCATTATTCGTAAAATCTTTTGAAAATCCAACTGCTGCAGGTACAAAGGTTTCTAAAGGAAAAGCATTAGAACCTCACATCCCATGTTATATCGTTAAAAAAAATCAAGTTTTACTTTGTCTTTCTTCTATTGATTTTTCTTTTATAGTTGAGGAAAATATCAGTTATATTTTTAATTTACTACATGAATATCAAATGTCAGTGGAGTTGATTCAAAATTCAGCCATTAGTTTTTCTGTATGTGTAAATAATAAATACAATCGTTTGGAAGAATTAGTTTTAGTTCTTCGTTCTCGTTTTAATGTTGAGGTCACCGCAGAAGTAGATTTATATACTATTCGTCATCTGGATGAGAAGGCCAATAAATTCATAAAAAAAACAAAAAAAAATATATTGCTTGAACAACGTGCTCAAGAAACAGTCCAGTTTGTTGTCAGCTAGGCAGATATTTTTTTGACAAACTTTTTACAGTAGTTTTTGATTTCTTTTCTGGTTTTTCTAAAAGCTTTTTGAATTTCAACTTCTCCACCTTCTACTTTCGATGGATCAGAAAAGTTAAAATGAAAACGAAGTGCATTTTTAGATGGAATAACTGGGCAATTTTCAGCAGCATGATTACAAACAGTAATAATAAAATTAAAGTCAACTTTTTGATACTCATCGACATGATTTGAAGTGTGTCGACTTATATCAATTCCTTCCTCTGACATTACTGAGATTGCTTTAGAATTCAAGCCATGGGTTTCAATTCCAGCGCTGTAAACATTTAAAGTTCCTCCTGAAAAATAATTTAACCAACCATGAGCCATTTGACTTCGACAAGAATTTCCAGTACACAACACCAGTATATTCATATTATAATTTATAAAGTTTTTATTTTATCTAAAATAGTCTTTGCTAACTTAATATGACTTTCAGCAGTCCAGCCAGCTACATGAGGACTGAGTATAACATTTTCTGCATTTAATAGATAATCAAATGCTTTAGGGCGCTTTTTATTTTTGAAAATAGACTGAAAAGAACTTGATTCATATTCTAAAACATCTAAACCAGCGCCTAATATTTTTTTGGAGTAGAGTCCCTTAACTAGATCTTCAGTTATAACGGCTTTACCTCTAGAGGTATTAATGAACCAAAAAGGATGACGCATTCTAGCAATAAATTCGTTATTTATCATTCCTGTTGTAAATCGAGTTTGTGGAACATGTAAACTCAGAACCTCTGCTTGCTCTTGAAGTTCTTTTAAAGAAACTTGTTCTGCATACTTATTACTCAAATTCGGTTTAATATCATAGTAAATTACCTTTACGTTAAAACCTTTAAGTTTTTCAGCAAAGTTTTTACCTGTATTACCATATCCAATAATTCCTAAAGTTTTTCCTTCTAATTCAAACCCTCTATGGTCTTCTCTTAACCAGTTTCCTTTTTGAATACTTGAATGTCCTAATCTTAACTTATTCAAAAGGCTTAACAAAAGTCCTATAGCATGTTCGCCAACTGCATTTCTATTTCCCTCTGGCGCAGCAATTAGGTAGATGTTTTTAGAGTTTGCATAATCAACAGCAATATTTTCTAGTCCAGAACCTACTCGAGCAATAAATTTAAGATTTGAGGCAGCATCTATGATTTCTTTATCTATTGGAAAACGACTACGAATTATTAAACCTTCATATTTAAATAATTCTTTTTTTATTTCATCTAAAGGTGTGTGGTATGATAATATATTTTTATACCCAAAATCACTCAAACCCTTAATGAGCAATGGATGATTTTCATCAACATGAAGAATTTTTTTTGAGTTCATTTAAAACCCTAAGGCTAATTTTGCGATATAAAAAAACATGAAAATTCCAAAAATATCATTAGAAGTAGTAATAAATGGTCCAGTTGCGATTGCAGGGTCAATTCCACGCTTATTAAGAATAATTGGAACAAAAGTGCCTACTAATGCTGCGACAACTATAACCAGCATCATGGAGCCAGCAATTGTAATACTTACTAAAAATTCCTGATCAGAGATAAGCCCAAAAAGTATTATAATAACAGCTAAAGCAAATCCATTTATTAGACCCAAACTAATTTCTTTGATTAACCGATTGAAAAGTGAGCCTTTGACAACGTCATTCGCTATACCTTGAACAATAATCGCTGAAGATTGTACCCCCACATTTCCTGCCATTGCAGCTATTAAAGGAGTGTAAAAAAAAAGATTACGCAGAGAAGGTTCTTCCATTATTGATTCGAAACCCTGTAATATAAAGACACTCCCTAGTCCGCCTAAAAGACCTAAAAAAAGCCAGGGTAAACGGGCTTTTACATGTTCAAAAATAGTGTCATCTGCTTCAACATCCTTTGAAATACCAGCAGCTAACTGATAATCTTTACCAGCTTCTTCTTTAATTACATCAACAATATCGTCTATGGTAATTCTACCCAATAGTTCTTTTTTTTCGTTAACTACAGGTATGGCTTCCAAATCATATTTTGACATTATTTTAGCTACTTCTTCATTCTCTTGGTCAACTGAGACATAATCCACTTCAGGAATATAAATGTCTTTAACTTTATCTTTAGAATTAGCGGTTATTAAATCTTTCAGTGAAAGCCTTCCCTTGAGTCTATTTCTTTTATCTACTACATATATTGAATGAACTCGAGATATATTTTCAGCCTGAGATCGCATCTCATTTAAACATTTTAAAACACTTAAGTCTTCTTCAACTTTGACCAACTCCTTTGCCATTAGTCCTCCTGCTGTATTGTCTTTATACCGCAATAAATCTCGAATGTCTTTAACATGTGCATCATCATCAATTTGAGACATTACTTTTTCTTGACGCTCCTCAGGTAGTTCTAGTATGATGTCCGTTGCATCGTCTGAATCTAATTCTGCAACTTCTTTTGCTATTTCTTTGGTAGATAGATTTTCTAAAATTCGTTCTCGAATATCTGGATCTACTTCAGCTAGAGCATCTGCTGTGTTTTCGCTTTTTAAAATTTTTATCAGATAGGTGGCGTCATCTATTGAGAGTGATTCAATAATTTCTGCCAAGTCGGCATAGTGAATTGGCTTAAACTTTGTTTTAAGTACAATATTTTCCTCTTGTTCAATAAGTTTTTTAATTTCTTTTAAAAAGGGAGTATCAATTTGAAATATTGCCATGGCCGATCCTTTTTGTCAGTTGGATAAAGTCTTTCCCTGAGAGCTTCTCTGGACGAAGTCCAAAGATAGGATCTTCTCGCATATTATCAGAAATATTAAATGTTTTTAAACTGTTTCTTAAAGTTTTACGACGTTGTTGAAAGCTTAATTTCACAATTTTAAAGAGTAAAACTTCGTCACAATTTAAGCTAAAATCGTCTTTTCTAACCATTTTTAATACTGCAGAATCTACTTTAGGCGGTGGATTAAAAACGTTAGGAGGAACAGTAAAAAGGTAACTAGTTTCATAAAAAAGCTGCGCTAGAACAGAAAGAATTCCGTACTTCTTTGATCCAGGAGGCTCACAAATTCGTTCGGCTACTTCTTTTTGGAACATTCCAGCAAAAAAAGGAATTTGATTTCTGTGTTCAAGGGTTTTGAAGACAATTTGAGTAGAAATGTTAAAAGGAAAGTTACCAATTATGGCAAATGGTTCTTTCTTGAAAATTTGTAATAAATCTATTTTTAAAAAATCCCCTTCAATTATATTAGTTTCAAGTGAACTGAATGTTTTTTTAAGATATTCAACAGATTCTAAATCAATTTCAATAAGATTTAGAGATTTTTTTTTTTCAACGATAAACTGAGTTAAAACACCCATACCAGGTCCTATTTCTAAAACGGTATTAAATTCTTTAAAGTCTAATAAATCAGCAATTTTTTTTGCAATGTTAAGATCTTTTAAAAAGTGTTGTCCTAGTTTTTTTTTCGCACGTACAGGTTTCATGAATGTTTACTTAAAAGTTCTAGTTTTGTTTCAAACGATAATACTTGATCTCCAAAGCGCTCTTTTATTTCATTTTTGTGTTGAACTGACTTTTCTAATAAATAGGATTTTAATAATGAATTTGAGTTGCTTTTGAACTGAACAGCATATGTTGGATCAGATATTCCGTCCATATGAACTTTTAAAATATGTACTTCAAAAAAATATGGAGCGTCTAAAACTTTTGGAATAAAAATATTTTGCATCCAATCGATCCATTCCTCTTGAATCTCTTGGGCAATTTGTGAAGTAACATTGTAGATAATCATTAGTTGATATTATCAAAACCTGTGTAAGGTATCAATACTTTAGGAATTGATATACTATCCAAATTTTGAAAATTTTCAAGAAGTCCAGCAACTATTCTTGGAAGTGCTAACGAACTTCCGTTTAAAGTGTGAACACTTTTTTTATTTCCAGTTGCATCTCTGTAGCGTAATTTTAATCTTTCTGCTTGAAAATCGTTGAATGTTGATATCGAGCTTACTTCTAACCAACGTTTTTGTGCTGCTGAATAGATTTCAAAATCGTATGTTAAAGCTGAGGTAAAACCTAAATCACCACCACATAGACGTAATATTCTGAAGGGTAGCTGTAATCCTTCTAAAATAGATTTCACATGTTCTACCATTTGATCTAGTGCTTTCATAGTGTTTTTCGGTTCTTCTATCCTAATAATTTCAACTTTATCAAATTGATGTAATCGATTCAATCCTCTTACATGGGATCCATAACTTCCTGCTTCCCTTCTAAAACAAGGAGTGTATCCTGTTAAGCAAACAGGAAGTTCAGAAAAGTCTAGTAAATTATCTCGATAAAGATTTGTTAAAGGAACTTCAGCAGTTGGAATTAAGTATAAGTCGTCGTTTTGCACATGATACATTTGGCCTTCTTTGTCAGGAAGTTGGCCTGTTGCAAATCCAGAGGCTTCATTAACTAAATGAGGAACTTGCATTTCTTTATAGCCAGCTGCTGTATTTTGATCCAAGAAGAAGTTAATTAAACCTCTTTGTAATCGAGCTCCTTTTCCTTTATACACCGGAAATCCTGCTCCTGTTATTTTATTACCTAATTCAAAATCAATTAAATCATATTTGACAGCAAGTTCCCAATGAGGAAGTGCTTTATTTCCCAAATCGGGGATATCTCCAGAACGAAAAATCTCTTCATTATCTGTTTCAGAATTTCCTGATGGAACACTTTCATGAGGAACATTTGGAATTTGAGTACGAATATCGAATAGTGTTAAGCTCGTCTTTTGTAAAGCTTCTTGTAAAGCTTTTGTTTCATTTTTTAAGGCAGTAGTTTTTTGTTTTAGTAAGTTAGCTTTTATACTTTCTCCACTTTTGAAAAGGCTTCCAATATCTTTAGTAAGTTTATTTGTCTTTGACAAGTGATGGTCTAATTCTGCTTGTTGTGTTCTTCGATCTTTATCTAATTCAATAATCTGATCAATTAACTCAGGCTGTTTAAAATTTCTTTTTTCCAAACCTTTTAAAAGTATGTCTTTGTTTTCTCTGATGTATTGGAGTGCGAGCATGGAGGATTTGTTTTGTATAAAAATAAATTAATTTTATTTTAAGCATTTATTTGCAAGGGTTCTTTTACAAGTTTCTTTATCTATTTCTAGTTGTCTTTTTAAGGCTTCAAGGGATTCGAATTTTTCTTCCTCTCTGATTTTTTCAAGAAGAGATATTTTCAATATTTCATTATATATATCTTCATTAAATTCAAAAATATGAACTTCAATAGTTTCGTTATCTCCTATTAAAGTTGGACGAATTCCAATATTCATCATT
Organism: uncultured Flavobacteriaceae bacterium; assembly: GCA_913020075.1. Taxonomy (GTDB): domain Bacteria; phylum Bacteroidota; class Bacteroidia; order Flavobacteriales; family Flavobacteriaceae; genus MS024-2A. Next base: position 42,299 of record CAJWAE010000001.1, on the reverse strand, counting down.
CCAAAATATATTCTGTTTTCATGATCAATAGAAACAAGATACACTCCTTGAGGAGGAATTATTTTATATGATTCTTCAATTTTAATATTAGCAGTTGGGAAAGCTATAGTTCGTCCAATACCTTTTCCTTTGGTCACTTTTCCGGAAAGTTGAAAAGGACGTCCTAAAAAAAGTTTAGTCTGAGATAAATCTCCCTCTTCAATAGCTTTTCTGATCTTCGTTGAGCTAACAGTTACCATGGATATATCTTGTGCAGGGATTATTATAATCTCAAAATTGTATGTTTTTCCAAAATCAATTAGATCTTCTACTGTTGCCTCACGATTTCTTCCAAAGCGATGATCATAACCAATATATAAAGAAGCTATTTTTAAATGATTGACCAGAATGTCTCGTGTGAATTCGAGTGCAGTAAGTCTAGAAAATTCTTTAGAAAAAGGATGAATAATTAGATTATCTATACCTAGTTCTTTGAAAAATAATTCTTTTTCTTTAAGCGTGTCAATAAGTTTGATTTTGGAATCTTTTTGTAAAATCATTCTAGGATGAGGAAAGAAAGTCAGAACATTAGCTAATATTTTTTTTTGTCGAGCTCTTTCAACTAAAGACTTGATAACTTTCTGGTGCCCAATATGAACACCGTCAAACGTGCCAATCGTTAAAATCGATTGTGAGGTATCTGTGTAATTTTTAATGTCACGTATAACTTTCATCGAACAAAGAAACTATCTATTCTATTATACAAAAGTAAGTCATTATCATAGATAGACTAATTTGTTTCCTTATTTTTAACCAAGAATATTGATCAACATTGATAAAAAAACTGTTTATTAATTCACCTATTTCTAAATATAAAGGATTATTCTTTTTGTTGTTTCTGCCTTCATTGGTAATAAGTCAACAGACATGGAATAAAATAGATTTTAGCCTATCAAACAATTCTTTTTCTTCTAAAATAGTTGGAGAAGAGTTTTACGAGAGAATGACGGTAAAAGCTTCTGCAATAATATCTAATTTAAAAAATCAAGAGGGACAATTTTTGATTTTACCCAATGAGAAAGGAGATGAAGAGACTTTTTCAGTTGTATTAGCACCTATTTTGTCTTTAAGTCTTTCAGAAAAATACCCCAACATAAAAACCTATATAGGCCAAAGTATTAGTCGTTCTAATGTTCGTGCACGAATTAGTTTACATTCTAATCGTGTTAATGCATGGATTAAGCTTCCGGAAGGGCCTGATTTTTTTGTGCAGCCTGTGAAAGGAAGAAAAAATCTTCATTTCACATACCTCAAAACAAAAACAGATTTAAGTATGTCTCTTTTTTGTAAAACGAATAACTCTGTAAATAAAAGAAAGATAACTGGTAAAGCCTCAAAAATAAACGTTGTGAACGATCAACTTAGAATTTTTAGAATTGCTATTGCAGCAACAGTAGAATTCACCAATTTTTTTGGAGATGATGATAATAGCAATGGTTCAAATAAAGAAGATGCCTATGGGGCAGTAGTCAGTTCATTAAATAGAATAAGTAGTGTTTTTGAAGACGAACTAAGTATTCGTCTTGAACTAGTTTCAGACGAATCATTGATTTATGAAGGTGAAGGGGCGAGTAATAGTATGCAAGATGCAGATCCTTTTAGCGGTAATTTTGCTTCGGAACTACAAAAAACATTAGATGAAGTTTTAGGTAACGAATCATATGATGTAGGTCATTTGTTTGATTATGGAGAACCTAACGGTGATGCAGGCTGTATAGGGTGTGTTTGTCAAGAGGGTGCAAAAGGGCAAGGTTTTTCTACTCATCCTTTTGTTGATGTTTTTGGTGGAGAATATCGTAATGATTATTTCGATATGGACTTTGCGGGTCATGAAATAGGTCATCAGTTTGGAGCATACCACACTTATAGTTTTGAGTCTGAAGGAACTGGTTTTAATGCAGAACCCGGAAGTGGAACTACCATTATGGGTTATGCTGGAATTGTTGGAGAAGATAATGTTCAGCTTCATGGAGATCCCTATTTTCATTATTTCAGTATCCAGAATATTTTAAGTAATATCTCTACTCTAGATTGTGGAACACTGGAAGCTTTAGAATCTAATATCTTTGATGTTGATGCAGGAATAGATTACAGTATTCCGATTGGAACTGCTTACGAATTAATAGCAAAAGATTTTGAATCACAAGATAATTTAACTTTCTGCTGGGAGCAACTAGATAGCGGTCAAGTCACTGCTGCCAATTTTGGCCCCAATAATGTTATTGGTTCGATGGCAAGGTCACTCCCCCCTCAGCAAAATAAAGTTAGAAATATCCCTAAGATGGAACTTGTTTTATTAAATGAATTAACCCAAGAAAATCCTGTATTAAATAGTGCGTGGGAAACAGTGCCCATGGTGGGAAGAACAATGAAGTGGGGTTTAAGTGTTAGAAAAAGCAAAGAAAATTTCATCCAGCTAGCTCAGGATGAAATTGAAATAACTGTTATTCCTTCAGCAGGACCTTTTTTTGTGACTTCACAAAATAGTGAAACTATTGTATGGAAAGGAGGAGCTCTTGAAACAGTTTCTTGGAATGTTGCTCAAACGAATCAACAACCTATAAATGCTTCGAAGGTTAAAATTTCCCTCTCTAATGATGGAGGAGTTACTTTTCCAATAATTTTAATAGAAGAAACCCCAAATGACGGAATTGCTCAGGTTCTTGTGCCTAATAACATAAATACAAATCAAGCTCGAATTAAAGTTAAACCTTTAGGAGGTATTTTCTTTGCAATCAATCAGAATAAATTTAGTGTTGAGTCTAGAGATTTAATTATAAATTTTGAAGAATATTCGCAGATTAATTGTTTGAATAATTCAATTCGCTATAATTTCGATATAGAAAGAAAAGATCAATTTAATTCTATGTTTTCTCTTCAATTAGATGGTCTGACTAATGGAGTTCAGGTTCAATTTTCAAAATCCTCATATTCTTTAAATGATTCTTCAGGTTTTATAACTTTGGTTGGTCTTAGTGAATTATCTCCAGCAGATATTGAATTCAATATTCTAGCTATTGGAGAAAACCTATCAGAGTCATATGGGTTTGAATTGAAGCAAAGAGAACGTATAATTACCACTCCTTTGCTAATAGCTCCGGAAAATCAAGCTTTAAAAGAAAAATTGAGTCCTGAATTGATTTGGGAAGATTCAATAAATAATGATAATTATCGATTTCAATTATCCCTAGAGGATAGCTTTACAAATATTTTACTGGACACTCTTATCCCCTTAAACCAATTTGATTTAAAAAATTTAAATGGAAATACTCAGTATTTTTGGCGAGTTCAAAATCAAAATTTTTGTAGCCAAGGTACTTTCTCGGATTCGTTTTCGTTTACTACTAATCAAATTTCATGCTTAGAATTAAGCTCTTTAAGTATTCCTAAGCCTCTTCAAGATGCTTCTGATTCTGTTGATGGAAGAACAGTTGCAATTATTAATGTCAATTTTGATTCACCTATTTTAGATTTGGATATTATTGTAGATTTGGATCATACTTGGCTTGAAGATTTGACTTTATATCTTGAAACACCTGAAGGAACTAGATTTCTTTTAAGCAGCGAGCTAGGTGGTTCAAATGATGACTACACTCAGACCATTTTTGATCAAGAAGCAAATGTTAATATTTTTAACGGAACAGCTCCTTTTACAGGGAGGTATAAGCCCACCCAAAGTATAAGTTCTATTTATGGTATTTCAACAAAAGGGATTTGGAAACTTATTGTAGAAGACGGGTACATTGAAGATACCGGGACTTTATTTGAATTTACACTGAACCTTTGTGTTTTAGGTGAGGCATTACCTAATTCTGATAATGATTCTACAGTAGATCAATTTGATAACTGTCCTGACATAACTAATGAAGATCAATCTGACATTGACAACAACGGAATTGGAGATGTGTGTGATATTTTTTCATCAAAAAATATCACACTAACTAAAAAAGACACTAGTTGCCCTAACAAATCGAATGGAGTTATAACTCTAGGAGCATTAGCAGATTTTATATATAAAGCTGATATTAATGGACCAAATGGATATGTTCGCCAAGTAGTTTTTACAAATCAAGGAAAAGTATTGGAAGACCTAGCGGCTGGAGTTTATGAAATTTGTATTTACAGCGATTATTTTATAGAATTTGAATATTGTTTTGAGACTGAAATAATAAAACCGGACACTTTAGACGTTCTTATTTCCTACAGCCAAGTAACGGGTATCTTAGACTTAGAAGTATCGGGAAGTTTGTTATTTGAGGTTCATTTTAATGACGATACAATTATAGTTTCAGGAAAGGAAAAAATACAACTTCCCATTACTCAAAAATTAAATCACATAATGGTTAAGACATATAAAAGCTGTCAAGGTGTTTTTGATCAATGGTTTAACTTCAATGATAATGCTAAGGTTTTTCCAAATCCAGTTATTGATATAGCGACATTGATTTTGCCTAAAAATAAAACTGCAACTCTTTTTCTATATGCTGCTGACGGAGAATTAGTTTGGTCAAATGAGATTAAAGATATCCATAGTGATAGAAGAGAAATTCCCATGGCAAATTTTTTCACAGGCTGGTATATACTGAAAATAAATTATGGTTCATATTCAGAGACACTTAAATTATTGAAACAATGAAAAATTTATTTTTTTTATTGTTTATGTTTTTTTTGAGTTGTGGGCCAGATCCAATTCCAGATCCCGCTGCACCTATTTTAATTGCTCCCATTAATTTAAATTCCTGTAAATCAGCAACAAGAATTAATAAAAACCAACAGCAAGTTATATTTGAATGGACAACTTCATTTCATACGGATTCTTATCAATTGATCATTCAAAATGCTTTAACAGGTAATCAAAAAACCGTGAATACTTCTTTGTTAAAAGAGGCGATTATTTTAAATCAAGGAGCACCCTATAAATGGCATGTACTTTCAAAATCTATCGCAACTATTGCCACAGGCAAAAGTTTGGAATGGCAATTTTATTTAGAGGGAAACCCTGAATCTAGTCATTTACCTTTTCCTGCAGTTTTAATTCAGCCAGAAGATAAATCAAATGTTAGTTTAAATATATCTGGAGAATTTATTTTTCGATGGAGTGGTACTGATTTGGATAATGATATAAATTCGTATAACTTATATCTTGGAATAGATATTTCAGAATTGGATTTAGTTAAAGAATTGATTAGTTCAAGCCAATACTCTCAGATTTTAACGACAGATACCACTTATTTTTGGCAAGTAGAAACTATAGATGACGAATTAAACCGTTCTTTTTCTTCTATTTTTCAATTTGATACAGAATAATTATTTATTTTCCATTAAATTGATTCATTGTATTTTGAACTCCTTCTAATCCAAACAATAAAATTGCTCTTGAGGTAAGCTCTAGTCTTTCTGGCAAGCTTTTTTCTTCTTCAGAGTCCCAATTGGATAAAACAAATTTCACTTGATCGTAAGGCTTACTTTCTTGACAAATACCAAATCGAAGCCGGGCATAATTAGAAGTATTTAGTTCTGATTCAATGTCTTTTAAACCATTATGGCCTGCTGGACTTCCTTTGCTGCGTATTCTTAGACTTCCGAATGGTAAATGGAGTTCATCAGTTAGTATTAGAATATTTTCAATGGAAATATTTTCTTTAAGCGCCCAATACCTCACGGCTTTTCCACTTCGATTCATAAAGGTAGTTGGTTTTATTAAGATGAATTGTTTTCCCTTGTGTTTTAATAAGGTTCGGCTTGATAGTTTTTGTGATTCCCAAATACAATTATAGTCATCTGCTAATCGATTAAGTATCTTAAATCCTACATTATGACGAGTATCTTCATATTCTTCACCTACATTACCGAGTCCAACTATCAAAAATTTATTCATTGCTAAAGAAGGTTTTTTAAAAAATAAAGACTTAAATGAAAACATACCTCTAAAATAAAAAAAGCATATGATTTTCAAACCACATGCTTTTTATTTTAAAAAACTTAAATTTATTCAGCTTTGGCTTCTGTTGTTGCTTCTGAATCAGTAGTTCCTTCTTCACTAACCTCAGTTTCTTCAACTTCCTCTACAATAGACGCTCTAGAAGTACGAACTTGACAAACAACTTGATTGTCAGGATGAAGAATAGTATATGTTTCTGTTTTTAATTCTGAAGTATATACCTTATTTCCTAAGTCTAGCTCAGAAATATTTACAAGGAGATAATCAGGAAGATTTTTAGGTAAAGCTTTTACGCGGAGTTTACGTTTATTTACACTAAGTACACCACCACCAATTAAAACGCCCGGTGCAGCACCTTCAATTTTTACGGGAATATTCATTGAAACTTCTTTATCTTCAAACAGGCGATAAAAGTCAATATGCAAAATTTTATCTGTTAAAGGATGAAATTGTATGTCTTGTAGAATAGCATCTACTTTATTTCCTTGATCAAGTGTAATAATGACAGTGTGCGCATTAGGAGTGTAAACTAGTTTGCTGAAATCAAGTTCCGGTGATGAAAAGTGAAGAGGTTCGCCTCCACCATATAAAACACAGGGAACTCTGCCAGCATTGCGTAAAGCTTTGGTTGACACCTTGCCTACGCTTTCTCTTTTAGAACCTTTAATGGTAATAGATTTCATTTTTTTTTTTTTTACATTATAAATTTAGAACTTATAGACTGGTTGGAATGAACATTTTTCATAACCTCAGCGAATAATGGGGCGCAAGATAATATTTTTACTTTAGGGTGACTAATTTTAGAAGGTATAGAATCAGTCACAATTAATTCCTCTAGTTGCGAATCTTGAATTTTTTCATAAGCATTTCCAGATAAAATGGCATGCGTACAAATTGCACGAACAGATAATGCTCCTCTTTCCTTCATCAAATCTGCGGCTTTAGTTAATGTTCCAGCAGTGTCTACCATATCATCAACCAAGATAACGTGCTTACCGTCAACTTTACCAATTAATTCCATGTGTGAAATTATATTAGCTTTTTCTCTTTGTTTGTAGCAAATCACAACATCACTAGTCAGATACTTGGAATAAGCATATGCTCTTTTAGAACCTCCCATATCTGGTGAAGCAATCGTTAAATTACTTAAGCCAAGTGACTCAATATAGGGAAGGAACAAGGAGGATGCGAATAAATGATCGACTGGTTTTTCAAAAAAGCCCTGAATTTGATCAGCATGTAAATCCATGGTAATAATTCGCGTTGCTCCAGCAGTTTCTAATAATTTTGCGATTAGCTTAGCTCCAATAGGTACTCTAGGCTTGTCTTTCCGATCTTGTCTTGCCCATCCAAAGTAGGGAATAACTGCTGTTATGTGTCTAGCTGAAGCGCGTTTTGCAGCATCTAACATCAATAATAATTCCATTAAATTTTCGGAGGAAGGATGTGTAGATCCAATTAAAAAAACGCGTGATCCTCTTACAGATTCTTCAAATGAGGGTTGAAATTCTCCGTCACTGTATCGTGAAAAATTTACTTTTCCAATTTTAATGCCGAATTTATCAGCAATTTTGGTTGCTAGTTCTATACTTTGAGTACAGGGGAATATTTTTGCAGGAGTTTCCATAAAAAGGTTTAAGAATACAAATCTAAAAAATAAATAAGTGTTAGGTATTAATGTCAATTTTAAATTGACAGAATAAATAATTTACTATTTTTACCGCGATTAGCCTTGGTGGCGGAATTGGTAGACGCGCTGGATTCAAAATCCAGTTCTTTCGGGAGTGTGGGTTCGATTCCCACCCAAGGTACTCTAATAATCCGTAATGTATTTGTAAATAAGGCATTGCGGTTTTTTTATTGTTCATATTGGCAACAAACCATATGTTTTTCCCTAACGGTATGATATAAAAAGCTAAAAGTTTCCAAACATTCTTTCATTTCTAAACATGGGGTGAGGTTTTTAGAATCGTTTTTTTATTTAGACATTACTTGTTGTATCTAGTATATAACCCAAAACATCAGCATTTAAGACACTAAATATATTAGCCATATTGGAAGTTGACATAAACACTTACTTAAACCAATCTACTTCAAAATTAATTTGGGTTTAAAATTCTAGTTGTAGTTCTGGGTTGATTTTCATCATATGAGACTCTAATTTCTCTCAAAAAGAAAACTTCTATTTAATTAAAAATAACACTTTATACAAGTATAATAAAGATAAATGGTCTGGCACCAACCATAATTTAGTGTTTCATTTCAATATCACCTAAAATCCGAAAAAAAATTATAGTTGCAAAGTGATGTACAATTATAATAGCTAAAAAATATACCTAATTATTTGATTGGAATTATCCATTGATTTTTTTTCAAATCAACGCTTCCACTCATTTTACCTTCAACTACACGATCAACAATAGCGATTCCTTTTTTAGCCATGTTCTCAAAAGTATCGATTCCATTATTAGGAAATCCTTTTCTAGTTCTGTGGATATTGAATTCGACAGCAAACTCTTTATCAAAAACTTTTTCGATTTCATTTTTACCAATCATGAATCCCAATAAGCCTCCCCAAGTAGCAGTTGGATTATCTGAATCCCAACCTGTTAGAGCGCCAATTTTTATTGTTTCCTTTATATTTCCTTCACCGTATAATAAACTTACAATACTGGCCCCAAAATTAATTCCCGAAGCAAAACAACCGTTACAGCTTTCATCTAAAGTAGACCACTGATAACCATCTGCTTGTTGGATTTGATATTTGTAGTGGAGTAAATCACGAGCTGTTTCCCAAGATACTCCAGACTGATATTGAGCAGAAACAAAATCATATATTTTAGCTGAATACGAATCATTTGGAATGTGTTTTCGTGCCTCTTTAGCCATCCATTGTAACTTATCCTTAATATTTTTATGTTGTGTCTCTAAACTAGCTAATGAATACATGATAATATTAAATTCAGCAATCCAAGCTGCATTATTTCTCGCAGTGGTTCTTACTGCTAAATGAGCTAATTCAACAGCAATTATTGGTTTAGTAGGTGCATAAAATCCGAAAATTTCAGTTGTTAATTGAGCATCAATCATCTCATAATGTTCATTTAAATCAGGATCACTTGTTTCTGGTGGAATTTTTCCTTCTTGCATTAAGTCAAAAGCTTTCTGATTGGATACCCACAAATAATTTTCCTCTTCAATGTTGATATGGTCTAACCATGCTTGTCTAATTTGTTCTCCTGTTATATCAAGTGTTGGACTACTGAATAATAATTCTTGATAGATATATTCGATGTCAGTGTCATCATCAGCTCCCCAGATACTATCTTTTTCAGCATAAATAAAATCAATAGTTTCTGATAAGTCATTAAATCCCCATATGTTAGGCTGATCTTTCTTTCCCCAATCTTCTCGTGTATAAAACCCTTCTCCCATCCCATTAGAAGGAATTCCTATTTTATCCATTTCGGTTATTAATCCAGTCCAATTTGCAATGCATTGTCCCAGCCAAAACCCCTCTAACTGATCTTGATACATGGCTCGGTCAAGAATAACATTTTCTTTTGTATTGTCTGAAGTCTTTTTACATGAGATAAAACTCATCGAAAATAATAATATAAATATTGCATTTTTCATATAATATATTTTTAAATTTTTTTTAAACTGGAAGCATAAAAGCACCCTTTAAGGTAGAATTTTTCTCATCTGTATTCTCAAGTTTTCTAAACTCCTCTAAAGTTAAGTACACTATTTCAGGTTTAAGCCCTTATAGTTGCTTGACATTAAACTTCAAGTCTTGTATGTAACCTTCTTCTTTGCTTAATAATTAGTGTAGATCTTCTAAAGCTTCTTTATGCCGAACTCCGTGCAGATCAATATTTTTGATATTAATTAAATAATTTAATTAATATTGGATAAATAGCGTTCAATGTGCATTTGATTTAGGTCATCAGAATCACCATATTTTTCTCTTAATTCTGTTAAGCGTAAATGCATTTTTTCCTGCACTTCTAAATATTCTTTTTGCCCGTATAAATTATTCATTTCAGAAGGATCTGCTTCAAGATCATATAGTTCCCACTCATCAATATCGTAATAAAAATGCATTAGCTTATAGCGCTCTGTTCTGACCCCATAATGTCTTTTTACCATATGAACAGAAGGGTATTCATAATAGGTATAATAGATTGCATCGCGTCCTTTTGTTGTTTTTTGATTTACGATATCACGGAATGACTCTCCCTGTATATCATCTGGAATAGGAGTATTGGCATAATCTAAAAATGTAGGTGCAAAATCTAAGTTTTGAATTAATGCATTTATTTTAGATCCTGCTGGAATTTCTTTAGGATAGCGTATTAATATTGGAGTGCGCAGAGACTCTTCATACATAAATCGTTTGTCAAACCAACCGTGTTCTCCCAAATAAAACCCTTGATCTGAGGTGTATACTACAATAGTATTTTCTGCCAAACCTTCTTGATCTAGATAATCTAAAACTTTACCTACACCATCATCTACAGATTGAATGGTACGCAAATAGTCTTTCAGATAACGATTGAATTTCCATAACGCAAGTTCTTTTCCTTTTAGATTTTGGGATTTCATTACCTGATTTTTTGGAGTATAGGCATTCAACCATGCTGCTTTTTGTTCTGGAGAAAAACGTTCTAATTCTTTTTCAAATCCTGTATTATTTCCGTAAGGATCAGTCAACATTTTAAAATCATGTCCCCAACGACCATGTCCCCAATTACCCCGCGTTACATCGATTTGTTCCTCTGAAGCTGCAATTAACATCTCTTGTGTTTTGGCTGCCGTCCCTCGATTGGAATAATCATCAAAAAAGTTTGTTGGAGGATCAAATGTTTTATCGTCAAAAAGGGTAAGATATTTTTCTTCTGGTTTCCAGTTTCTGTGAGGTGCTTTTTGGTGATATAATAACAAGAAAGGTTTGTTTGGATCTCGTTTGTTTTTCAGCCAATCTAAACTTAATTTTGTTGTAATATTTGTAACATATCCTTCGATTCTTTTTGTGATTCCATCAATCAAAAAATCAGGATTATAATAATGCCCTTGTCCATGTAAAACCGCTGAATAATCAAATCCTTGAGGTAGTCCTCTTAAATGAATTTTACCCACCATAGCAGTTTGGTATCCTTCAGTTTGCAATTGTTTTGCAAAATTATCTTGATCCCAGTTGAAATCTTGAATATTATCTACTTTACCATTGACAAAGCTATGTTTTCCGGTAAGCATAACAGCTCGGCTTGGTGCGCAAATAGAATTGGTAACAAACCCTTTATCAAATCGCGCACCTTCATTTGCAATTCGATCGATATTTGGAGTATTATTAAGTCCATACCCATACGCACTTATAGCCTGATAGGCATGATCATCGGACATGATAAAAATAATATTAGGAGGTGTTTCATTTTTTTCACAGGATGTAAAGAAAATAACACCAAGAACAAGAATTATTAACTTTTTCAAAGTATATTTTTTAATTTCATTTTAAAGATAAAGAAAGCGCTTGATATTAGATTAATTATTGTAGCCAAAACGCTTTAATTGTTGTTTGTTAGTCCTCCAATTTTTTGAAACTTTTACATAAAGTTCTATATGAATTTGTTTTCCAAAAAAAGCTTCTAAAGATTTTCTAGATCCAATTCCAACTAGTTTCAAGGCACTTCATTTGTAACCAATTATAAAAACTTACTATGTTTTCCGCTCAACCATGATGATGGATCTAATCTTAATAATTTTTGAGTCTTCAATAAAATCCTCTGTAACCACTTCTTCGGCATAAGGTATTTATTTAGAATATAACTCAAGAATTTGTTCTCGAACGGCTTCATTTACAAAAAAAACGTTCAGGTTTATCGGTTAATTGGTCTTTTGGAAAATAAGCTGGAGATTCTGGTAAATGACTTTAAGATTTTTAAATGTAATGAAAAACCGTCTGAATTTAATCATAGGCTAATTCCATCATTTTTATCAAAACAAGTTTTTAAAAATTGATCAAAATGAATCAAAATTGATCAAAAAGCGAATATTTTCATTTACACGGTTTTTTTTAATTGATTATACCCTAAAATAAATAAATGTATTTAAAATATAATTATCTTTCTTATTAAATTAAAATGATGAAAATTTTTTTTAAAAATCTAATTCCTACAAAGCTAATCTTAGCCCTAATTATATCAGGAGGTTTTTGTTCTAATGCTCAAGATAGATTAGGAGGTTTAGCTCTCTATACACTTCGAGACGAAATGCAAAAGGATGTAAAAAAAACCCTTCAAGCAGTTGCAGATGCTGGTTACAGCTATGTGGAGGCAGCAGGGTATAATAAAGGAAAATTTTATAACCTTTCGCCTCAAGAATTTAAAACCACTTTAGAATCTTTTAAATTAAGGCCATTAAGTGCGCATCAGGGTAGTGTTACTTTAGATAATGCAGATGTAATGATGTCAGATGTCAAGGCAGCCGGATTTGAATATTTTGTAATACCCGTACCTCCAATGGGACTTTTTGAAGTTGATACTTATTCAAGACAAATGGGAATGAATGGAGGAGTTGCTAATCTTGCTAAAATTTTAAACAAATTAGGACAAAAGGCAAAAAATGCAGGACTTAAATTACTTTATCATAATCATGATTTTGAATTTGTAAAAGATGCTAATGGTATCGTACCCATTGATTATTTATTAGAATATTGCGATTCAAATCTTGTGAATTTTCAAATGGATCTCTATTGGGTTACAAAAGCTAAGGCGGATCCCCTAGCTTATTTTGAAAAATATCCAGGACGTTTTAAAATTTGGCACGTAAAGGATATGGATTTAGAAGGTAAATTCACACCTGTTGGAAATGGGACTATAGATTTCGCTGAAATATTAAATAAAAAGGATAAATCAGGGATGAAATACTATATGGTTGAACAAGATGAAACTTTCTCCATGGAACCCCTAGAAGCGATTAAGGTAAGCCATGAGGGAATCAAAAGGTTTGGTTTTCAATAAATTAAAATCAGTTTTATTCTATTTCTACAATTACTTCAATTTCAACTGCAATTCCAGATGGTAATGAGCACATTCCAACTGCAGATCGAGCATGTTTTCCTCGATCTCCAAAAACTTCCACCATTAAATCTGAAAAACCATTTATAACTTTGGGTTGGTCTTGAAAGTCTGCAGATGCATTAACCATTCCTAAAACTTTTACAATTCTCTTTACTTTATTTAAATCTCCAAGCTCTGCCTTAAGAACAGCTATTTGATTAATTCCTGTAATTCGAGCAGCTTCATAGCCCTGTTCAATAGTTAAATCCAAACCTAATTTACCTTTTATATATGTACCATCTAATTTTTTTGGTCCTTTTCCTGAAAGGAATAACAAATTTCCTGATCTGACAATGTTAACATAGTTCGCAACTGGTGCAGATGGAGATGGTAGTGTTATCCCTAATTTTTTAAGTTGTGTATTAGGATTGTTAATAGCCATGGTTTTTAAGGAGGAATCTCCTGAAGGGTTACAGCCCAAAAAAGCTATTGTAATAAGAACTACTAATATCTCTTTCATTTTATATTTATTTTTGATTGCTTGAGTATTCAATGGGAAATAGAATTTCATTTTTTCTATTGAATAAAGTATACGGACTATTATAAACTAGAACAAGAGGCTGGTTTTTATAAATGATTTTCTTTTTTTCTAATAAAATCTTTCCTTTTTTTATTACTGATTGTTCTTTTTTTAAATTAGTATAACCACTATAAGAAAACGCGGCATAGTATCCGGATTCGGATTCGTAAATTTCAACCTTACTTTTAAGAGGAAGGGGTGTGTTTTGAGAATTAAAATCTTTAGGAAGTACAAATTCCATGATACCCTTTCCCTCATAATTATTGATTATAACAGGAGTAGTCATTGCAATTTTTTGTTGTTTTGAATTACTCCCTGATATATAGCCAAATAATGAAGAAAATCCCCCTTTTTTAACTGTCTTCACTTTCATTACGGGAGGGTAGTATCTAATTTCAATATCTAAAATATTTTGGATTACTTTATAATACTGAGTTTCATTTTGTGCCATGATAAAAGAAAAATTAAAAATCATAAAAACAGCAGCAATACTTGATTTTATGGAAAGAGAATTGTTTAGAAAAAAAAACACCTTCATATCAATTAATTCGATACGAAGGTACTGATTTTTAAATTTAGGAATCTAAATTTATGATTCTAAAGCATTTTTACAATACTCAATACTCTTTTTGATTTCTTGAATAACTGAAGAAGCTTCAGGAGTTTTATATTCGTATTCTACTGTTGCCGAAAATTGATATTTTTGATCACGCATTAATTTTAACACTTCTTTTATTGGAGTATCTCCCATACCAAAAGGCATATTGCTTTTGCCGTTTGTAAGATTTTGACGATCTTTCACATGCATACTTAAAATATGTTGATTTTTATTTTTTAATAATTCCAAAACATCTTTGTTTCCAGCGGCTATATAATGCCCTATATCTAGATTCATAGCGTTATAAGTTGATTGCTTTAAAGCGACATCCCACCATTTTGAATGTTGTTTCTCGTGGCCATGATAAGCTACCTTAATTCCATTTTTTTGTCCCATTTTTCCCAGTTTAAGCGAATGTTCACTTTTTCTAGGAAGTTCAATTGTTACATGAGAGGCGCCAAGTAGTTTTCCAGCTTGCATTGCATAATTAATATTGGCATCCGAATTTTTAGATGTTAATAAATAATCAGGTTTAAAGGCATAAATTTCCACTCCAGCAGCGTTATACATTTCACGAAGCTTAATGAATCCGTCTAGTGATCGATTCTTGCTCCATTCCTCTAGTTCCTTTTCATAGGATTCTTTTTGAAGTTTTAAATCAGCTAATTCTTTTTTCCCATCTCTTTTCAAATCTTTATTTCTTTCTTTTCTTAGGAGACTATAATATTTTCTACGATCCATCTTATTTTCAGGTCGGCCAATAAAAGATTCAGCAGTTCCTCCCATCAATTCAATAGCATTGACTCCACAGTCTAAAACATACTGAAGGGTTGCTTCTGCACTTTGATCTTCTAACTCTCTAAAGGAATAAGTTATTACTCCAAGTTGAACGCCATTAATTTTTGAATTGAGTTTCAATAAATTTGGAATATAAGCAGGTGCTCCCCAAACTTTTGGACCAGTTATAGCAAATCCAACAGCAAGAGCTGCCGTATTTCCAAAAAAAGATCTCCGAGACAAGATGTGCTTTTTGTTTTTCATTTCTATTTTTAAAATAATGAAGTTATATTTTTTTATTTTTGTAAATGATTATAATTTTACTTTGATTCAGGGACTCATGTTTTTTAAATTAAATATAAATGTATTACATAGGTTATGATGTTGGGAGTTCTTCTATAAAATTAGCATTAGTTGATGACAAAACAAACTAAAAAATAGATAACGTTTCAGAGCCTGAGACAGAAACACCGAAACATCTTAGCGGCAAGCAGAAGCTTTACGAAAACATAATAAATCAATATATCTAGATGAGAATGAATTTTACAAAACTTTTTTTTACTTCTATTATTATTATTTTCATAAAATGCACTGACAAAAAAAAAACAAATGGGCAAATAGTTTTTAAAGATGGAATGGTATTAATTCCCTCTGGAAATTTTAAAATGGGAAGTAATGATAATCAATCCAGAAAAGATGAGTTTCCAATTCATGAGGTTTCAATAGATTCTTTTTGGATGGATCAAACCGAGGTTACGAATAAAGAATTTTCTCTTTTTATTAAAGCTACAGGGTATGTTACTACTGCTGAAATTAAGCTTAATTGGAGTGAATTAAAAAAAGATTTACCTCCGGGAACACCAAAGCCAGATGATTCTCTTCTAAAAGCAGGTTCCTTAGTTTTCATGCCTACAAAAGGTCCTGTAAATCCTGATGATTATGGAGTATGGTGGAATTGGAAATCTAACACTAATTGGCGCTCACCTAAAGGACCTCAAAGTACTATCAATGGAAAAGAAAGTCACCCTGTTGTTCATATTTCTTGGTATGATGCTCAGGCATATGCTCAATGGTCAGGTAAGAGATTGCCCACTGAAGCCGAATGGGAATGGGCAGCTCGAGGAGGTGAAGAACAAGCTCTCTATCCATGGGGAGATGAGCTGCTAAATAATGGGGAGGTAAAGACTAATTCTTGGGAGGGAGCATTTCCTTATGAAAATCAAATGAGGGATCAATTTTTTTATACCGCTCCTGTCGCTTCATTTGAAGCAAACAAATATGGTCTATATGATATGTCTGGAAATGTTTGGGAATGGTGTTCTGATTGGTATGATTATTCGTACTATGAATCTCTTTCAAATACATTGACTAAAAATCCTAAAGGACCAAAAAAAGCATATGATCCATATTTACCTTATACAAAACAAAAAGTAATGCGTGGAGGATCTTTTCTTTGTAATGACAGCTATTGTGCAGGATACAGAGTAGCGTCACGGATGAAATCTTCTCCCGACACAGGTTTGCAACATACAGGCTTTCGCCTTGTTAAATCGATAAAGTTAAAGACTGAATAAATATGTTTTTAAAAAAAAATGACACTGTGTCATTTTTTTTATTAGTTTCGTCTTAAAATCTGATTTATGAATATTTTAGTCTGTATCAGTAATGTGCCAGATACCACATCAAAAATAAATTTTAAAGATGAAAATAAATCTTTTGATTCTAATGGTGTTCAATTTATAATAAATCCAAATGATGAATTTGGATTAACTCGTGCAATTTGGTTGCAACAAAAATCAGGAGCAAAAGTTACTGTTGTTACAGTGGGAGATATTAGTTGTGAACCTATTCTAAGAAAATGTTTAGCAATAGGAGCTGATAAGGCTATTAGGATTGATGTAGTTCCTCAAGACGGTTACTTTGTGGCATCTCAACTATCAGCTTTATACAAAAACACTCCTTACGACTTAATTATTACA
Organism: uncultured Flavobacteriaceae bacterium; assembly: GCA_913020075.1. GTDB lineage: Bacteria > Bacteroidota > Bacteroidia > Flavobacteriales > Flavobacteriaceae > MS024-2A. Next base: position 25,324 of record CAJWAE010000001.1, on the reverse strand, counting down.
GGTAGAGAATCGATTGATTATAACGGTGGTATGGTAGGTGGAATACTTGCGACTCTCCTAGACTTACCATACCTAGCTAATTGCATCCAGATGGAACTGGAAGGTAATGTTGCAACTTTACAAAGAGAAATTGATGGTGGAAAGGAAATCTTATCAGGAATTTTGCCAATGGTTATTGGAGCTCAGAAGGGTCTTGTTGAAGAATCTGATTTGATTATTCCAAATATGAGAGGAATAATGCAAGCACGTCAAAAACCATTAGAGGTTCTTTCTGCATTTAGTGATGAAAACACTTCTAAAGTTAATATTTTTGAAAAGCCTCCTGCCAAAGGGCCGGTCAAATTAGTTGATGCTGGGGACATAGATGCCTTAATAGATTTATTACAAAACGAAGCAAAAGTGCTTTAAATAATATAAAATATGTCAATTGTTGTTTTTATAGAATCTCAAAATGGAGTAATAAAAAAGTCGGGTCTAGAAGTCACTTCTTATGGAAGAGCTATTGCAGATTTAAATGGAGATTCGCTTGTAGCTGTTGTCTTTAATCCTGAAGATACTGTAATTTTAAATTCTCACGGAGTAGATAAAATTTATTCTGTAAATACGAGTAATAACAAATTTTTTAATGTTGATCAATATAGTAGCACACTAGCAAATGTTGTAGAGAGAGAAGGTGCAAATATTATAATCGTTAGTGCTTCAGCAGATGGTCGTTATTTGGCTCCTATTTTGGCAACAAAATTAAAAGCTGCTTACATGTCCAACGTGGTAGCACTGCCTAGTTCCTTCAATCCAATTATTGTTAAACGTTCTTGTTTTACTAATAAAGCTTTCAATGAAACAGAAAGTAAAAAATCAAAAACGGTTTTATCTTTAAGTTCAAATGCTTTTGGAGTCCATGAAAAAGCAAGTAGTCCCGAAGTTTTTGAACAAAAATTTAGTGAAGCTAGTTCTAGCCTAAAAGTTACATCTGTTGATAAAGTAATCGATAAAGTGACCATAGCTGATGCTGATATTGTTATTTCTGGAGGCAGAGGTCTTAAAGGACCAGAAAACTGGCATCTCATAGAAGATCTTGCTGAAGTCTTAGGAGCAGCTACAGCTTGCTCTAAGCCTGTTTCTGACATGGGATGGCGTCCACATAGCGAACATGTGGGTCAAACAGGTAAACCCGTAGCAACAAATTTATATTTTGCTATTGGAATTTCGGGAGCAATTCAACATCTAGCAGGGATTAATTCTTCTAAAATAAAAGTTGTTATAAACAATGATCCAGAAGCACCGTTTTTCAAAGCAGCAGACTATGGTATTGTAGGTGATGCTTTTGAGGTTGTTCCTAAATTAATTGAAAAATTGAAAGCCCTCCAACAATAATAAAATTATATCCAAATGATTAACAAAAAAGTTAACTCCGTTTCTCAAGCTCTAGAAGGAGTCCAAGATGGAATGACCTTTATGTTAGGAGGGTTTGGTTTGTGTGGAATTCCTGAAAACGCTATTGAAAAATTAGTAAGTTTAGATATATCAGAACTTATATGTATTTCTAATAATGCCGGAATAGATGATTTTGGTTTAGGAAAACTTCTTCAAAACAAACAGATAAAAAAAATGATTGCTTCCTATGTAGGAGAAAACGCTGAGTTTGAAAGGCAGATGTTGTCAGGTGAATTGGAAGTTGAATTAACTCCTCAGGGCACTTTAGCTGAAAAATGTAGAGCAGCCCAGACTGGGATTCCTGCTTTTTTTACACCTGCAGGTTATGGAACTGAAGTTGCAGAAGGTAAAGAAACTAGAGTTTTTAATGGAAAAAATTATGTGATGGAGGAAGCATATCAAGCAGATTTTGCTTTCGTGAAGGCCTGGAAAGGAGATGAGGCTGGAAATTTAATTTTTAAAGGAACAGCTCGAAATTTTAACCCTTTGATGTGTGGTGCTGCAACAATCACAGTTGCTGAAGTTGAAGAACTTCTCCCCATAGGAGGACTTGATCCAAACCAAATCCATATCCCAGGAATTTTAGTAGATAGAATATTTAGAGGAAATCTTTATGAAAAACGTATTGAACAATTGACTCTAAAAAAAATATAATGGCTCTTGATAAAAATGGTATTGCAAAACGTATAGCTAAAGAACTTCAAGATGGATGTTATGTCAATTTAGGAATTGGAATTCCGACTTTAGTTGCTAATTATGTGCCTCAAGGCATTAAAGTTGAATTTCAAAGTGAAAATGGAATCTTAGGGATGGGACCTTTTCCTGAGAAAGGGGAAGAAGATGCAGATCTCATTAACGCTGGAAAGCAAACTATCACCAGCCTACCAGGAGCAAGTTTTTTTGATTCAGCAATGAGTTTCGGAATGATAAGAGGTAGACATGTTGATCTTACTGTTCTAGGGGCGATGGAGGTATCTGAAAAGGGAGACATTGCTAATTGGAAAATTCCAGGTAAATTAGTCAAAGGTATGGGAGGTGCAATGGATTTAGTCGCTTCAGCAGAAAATATTATTGTAGCAATGATGCATACAAATCGATCGGGAGTGTCAAAATTACTTGATAAATGCAGTCTCCCACTAACAGGTTTAGGGTGTGTAAAAAGAATTATCACAGATTTGGCTGTTATTGATATAATTAAAGATGGATTTTTACTTGTGGAAAGGGCTCCAAATGTAAGTATAGAAGAAATTCAAAATGCAACAAAAGGAAAGCTGATTATTCAGAATAAAGTCCCTGAAATGGAATTTTGAAGAAATTTACAGCAATAAAACATCGTCTTTTATGGTTTATGTAATCTTTATTATGTGTATGTAAATTTAAAATCCAATAAAATCATTAATTAAATTTTCGGCAATTTTTTTTTGAGTTGTCAAAATTTTCCTAAAAAAGATTCTATAGAATTCGTTAAAAATTTATCAGTAAAAAAATCAGAATGAATTATTCTGATTGCTATTGAATACCCCGCTGAGAGTTGGCATATTTATCAAAATGAAAATTGTGAAAAATAGATAGGTCCTCAGAAAAAGAAATTTTTACCTATGATTCCACTAATGCAAAAGGGGACGAGAATAAAACTTTAATTTCAGATGAAAAATACACCAATTTTGAAATTCAATTTGATTGGAAACTCTCACCTAATTCTAATAGCGGTTTTATGTGGGGAGTTATTGAAGATTCAAGAATTGATGCTCCTTGCTTAACAAGATCTCTTTATGATATGGTTACATCCGACCATTTGATGACAAAGCCAGCGGGTGATTGGAATAGGTATCAGATCACAATTAATTATAGGATTAATAAAGGAACAGTAGCTCATAGCAGAATGGAAATCAATCGATTTTCACTTCTAAGGTAAAATTGGGATATATTAATTTAAAAAAGTAAATTAGCTAATAATTCAGGTTTTGAAAAAAAATAAAGATGGATATCTTTGTTTTTAGGGTAATCCTAGTCTGATTTCGTAAAAAAAATTAAAAGGCTCTAAATTGTATTTGAATAATAAAATATATTCATTAAAAGCAAAGCTACTCTCAATAGCTTTAGTCTTGGCATTTATAGTGCCTTTGGGGCTTAAGCTTGACCATTCTTTTCAATATCACACAAGTGAAGATACATGTAAACATGCTAAGGTTCATTTTCACGAATCAAGTTCTCATAATGATACTTTAGACTTATTTTTTCAGCCAATTGCGAATCATTTTGTTGATTTGATTAGTAATGAATTTAATAAAATAGTTTCCTTAAATGAAGTAACATATAAAGTTTCATTTTTCTCAAAAACAATTTTTTATATAAGTTCTAGAGGTCCACCAAAATTTATTTTTATTTAATATTTTTTATTATGTAATCAGCGCAAGCTAATATCATAATATATTCTTATACAATTATAACAATAAATTAAAAACCAAAAAAAATGGACTCACTCTCATACATAAAATTATCTGCAATTATTTTAATATTCTCTGTCTTATCTAATGGATGTTCTAGTGACGAAGATCAGCCAGAATTAATTCAAGAAGAAGAATTGATAACTACTGTAAAACTTACATTTAAATCTTCAGATGAAACCCAAATAATCCAATGGAATGCTGAAGGAACAAATTCTGAATCAATACAACTTAAAGCCAACTCTATTTATGATGTAGCTGTTGAGTTTTTAGATGAAAGTGACCCAGTCGATATCGAAGATATCACTACAGAGGTTATAGAGGAAGCTAATGATCATCAAGTATTTTACGAATTTTCTGGGGTAAACGTAACATATGAAACCTCAGATACAGATACTTTAGATGATAATCAAAATCCTTTATACATAAATTCATTATGGAATTCTGGAGAACCTGGCTCAGGGAAAGTAAGAGTATATTTAATTCACGAACCTACTTCAAAAAGCAGTAACGATAGAAATGGATTTGGTGGAGAAACAGATATTCAAGTTGATATTCCTTTAAATATTAACTAATGAATAATAAAAGTCTCAATATAGAAGTATTTTTTACGTTCTTTATTGGGACTATTTTCTCAATTTGGGGTCAGTCGTGTGATTTAGCTATAGCAGGAAATATCAATGATTTACATGACGGTTCTCCTGTATATGGTGCCCTTATAAAAATAGAAAATTCTGATATTTTTACTCAAACAGATGAAAGAGGAAGATATCTTTTACAAGGAGTTTGTTTTGGGGATTTATTACTTATTGTAGAGCACCCTCAATGTAATTCCTTGAAGCGAAGAATATTTATTGAAGCTGATAAGGTAATAGATTTTGAATTAGAACATCACATAAATGAATTGGATGAAATTATAATTTCTGACGATCTTTTAAAACAAATAAACTTAAGTGCTAATGAATCTAGATTAGATGTTAATAAGATAAATCGATTTAGTAGTAAAAGTTTAGCTGATGCATTGAATTCCTTTACTGGAGTAAGTTCGTTAAAAACAGGAAATTCTATTGCAAAACCGATGATCCATGGCATGTATGGAAGTAGAATAGGGATAATTGTTAATGGGATTCGTTTAAGAGATCAAGAATGGGGAGCAGATCACGCGCCTAATATTGATTTGAATGCTTTTGAAAATGTACAATTGATTAAAGGAGCTTCTGCCTTAAAATACGGAGGTGACATGGTCGGTGGAGTTATTATTCTTTCTCCTCCAAAAATAGAATTAAAGGACACCCTTATTGGTAAGACTATTGTAAATTTAAATCAAAATGGAAGGGGAGCTTTTCTTTCCTCGGATTTAAGAAAAACTTATTCAAATGGATACTATTTAAAAGCGCAAGCTTCTGGAAAACGTTACGGAGATATTGAAGCACCTAATTATATTCTTTCAAATACAGGTTTAAAAGAGGTGAATTTTTCTTTTAAGTTTGGAAGAACTAGGATTATAAAAGGATGGGAGGTGAATTATTCTAAATTTAAAAATGAAACGGGAATATTAAGATCTGCTCATATTGGTAATATACAGGATCTTATAAGGGCATTAAAGTCCAAAAAACCATTGCGAATAGAACCCTTTACATATAATATTGGTTCACCCAAACAGCAAGGAATTCATCATAATATTCAGTTTACTGTTTTTAATCAGTTTAATAATCAAGCTAAATGGCAATGGGATTATAATTATCAAGTAAACCAAAGAAAAGAGTTTGATATAAGAAGAGGAAACAGATCTAATAAAGCTGCAATTGATCTTAAGTTGCAATCTCATAGTTTAATAGGTAGTTTAAAATGGAGAAAAGATATTAGTTGGAACTATGAATTTGGAACTAATGGGTTGATTCAAGATAATTTCTCTAATCCAAAAACAGGAATAAAAAGGCTAATTCCAGATTATTTAAGCTACCAATTAGGAAGTTTTTTTACTGGTTCATACAAGCCCAATAATTCTTTTAGTTGGGACTGGGGTTTTCGAGTTGACAGAGTGACTTGGGATGTTAAAAAATATTATAATACTTCTGACTGGCAGACAAGAAATTACCAAAATGTTTTTTCTGATTTTGTTGTTCAAGATTATGGTACTCAAATATTAGTAAATCCTAAGCTTAATTTCATTAATTGGTCTGCACAAACTGGAATAATTTATATTTTGGGCAATCATTTTAGATCTAATTTTTCTTATATTTTATCTCAACGATCTCCAAATGCTTCGGAGATGTTTAGTGATGGATTACACCATTCTCTAGCTACGATAGAGTACGGAAATTTATTTCTTAATAAAGAAATATCTCATAAATTTTTGATGAGCTTTAGTCGAGATCGAGGAATTTTTAAAGGGTCCTTTGAACCCTATTTTTCTAATATCAAAGATTATATATTCATTGCCCCTAAATCTCTTAAGCAGACCATCAGAGGCGCTTTTCCTGTCTGGGAGTATGATTCTACTAATGTTTTATTATGGGGAATAGATTCTAGTATTGAAATACGCTTGATGAATAAAATGAGTTTAGAGCTAAATGCTTCATATATTTATGCTCATGATAAAATTAATAATAAGCCACTTATATCAATTCCACCATTTAATACATTTCAGAAGTTTAAATATAAATTTAAGAACGGATTTGATATTGAATTGAGTAATCGTTATGTATTATCACAAAATCGATTTCCAAATAATAATTTTTTAATTAATTCAATTCAAGATGGTGAAATAACAGAAGATATAGTTGATATTAGTTCACCCCCAAAAGGATATCAATACTTAGATTTCTCTTTTTCTTTTCCATTTAATATAAATGAAGGTTTAAACACTTCTATTCGATTCATGATTGATAATTTAACGAATACCAAATACAGAGATTATCTAAATAGAATGCGTTATTATTCAGATGAAATTGGTTTAAATGCAAAGTTTCAATTAATTATGTCCTATTAAAATTTTAAATTTTTATTCCTACCTTTAATTATTGCTCTAGAAAAACTTAGTAACATGAAAAATAATTCTTTTTATTTTTTAGCTATTATTTACATATATTCATTTCAGCTTTTTTCGCAAAATGTAAATGTTGAGGGTGTTTATGACGATCCTTCAATAAATACTCAGTTCGCTTTTGTAGAGGAATTACTTTACATTGCTGGTTACGTTCCTGAAAAAATACAAGTCTATCAAACTTTACCGAATTATGCTCATGTATTTAGGATTAAATTAGACTCGGTAAATGGAGGATTTATGTTTGTGCGTTGGGACAAGATAAAAAGAGAGCATTATTTATCTAATAAAATGATTGATCCTGGATTCTATTATAATTTAAATGTTGCTAGGGAATTGATGAGAAAGCAGACTGAAAAGGCTAATTTTAATCCAGATGATATTGGTATACAGCCAAAAGATCAGGTTCAAATTTCAGATTCTGAAATTAAAGAAATTCGAGAAGAATTTGATTTAATTGAAAAGGAGAATCAAATAAAAGAAGATGAACGTATTAAAGTAGATTTTCAAAAAAATCAACGAAAACGAGAAAGAAAATCTTCGAAGAGAAAAAATTAATTGGTAATAGTCAATATATCATCTTCTAATTTTGTGGTAAAGCAAGTCAATTGTCCACCGCATGAGTTAGAGTAACTGTTATTATGATATCCACAGGTAAAATCACTTCCGTTATAAGACCATTTGTCTCTATTCCCTTGATGAGGGCATTTATTGTCAAATGCTCTAACTTCATTTTCATCGATCCGAACAAGTAAAATATTTTCATTTGAATAGTTAATCCATCCTCCAATATTTTTAAGTTCAGAAAAAGAAGAGTTTCCCAAGTCTAATAAAATGGGTTCGTTAGTTGTTTCGCTAGAGGGATCCTTTATGATTGGATTATTTTCGTTATCTTCTTTTGAGCAAGCTTCTATAACAGATATTCCCATCGCGGCAAGAACCAAAGGTTTACATGCTGTCTTCAGAAATGTTCTTCGATCATTCATGATACAAAGTTAATAATGTTTAACTAAATCAAATTGTTTTTAAACATAATTTAAGCTTTTAAAAATCTATTCTCGTATTTTTGAGATATGAAAAATTTATGTTTTTTGATTATTTACTTAATTCCTCTAATTTTAGGCGCACAAAATACAGGAGTATTAACAGGCCGTATCTTAGATAATCAAAGCCAACAGCCTTTGGGCGGAGCAACCGTTTTGTTGGATGGAACAATATTCGGAGTAGTAAGTAACAGCGATGGGTATTTTATACTTGAAAATATTCCATCTAAAACCTATAATTTAAGTGTAAGTTTCTTGGGATATGAAACAGAAACACTCTTTAATGTAATTGTGAAATCAGTTGGAAATATTCCGTTATTGTTCGAATTGGAAGAAGTAGCCGACATTCTAGATGAAGTTGTGATAGTTAGAAGTCCATTTCGTTCTTCAAGCGAAACCCCACTTTCTACTCAGACTTTTTCAGCTGTTGAAATTGAAACTTATCCAGGGGGAAATAATGATATAACTAAGGTTGTTCAGAGCATGCCTGGAATTTCTCCATCTATTGGAGGGTTTAGGAATGATATCATAATTAGAGGTGGAGCACCTAATGAAACCGTATATTATTTAGATGGAATTGAAATTCCAAATATTAATCACTTTAGTACCCAAGGAAGTGCAGGTGGTCCTGTAGGTATGATAAATGTTTCTTTTGTCCGAGATGTCACTTTATCAAGTTCAGCATTTGGTGCAGAATATGATAATCCCCTATCTGGAGTTTTATCTTTCGAGCAACGAGAAGGAAATCCAACTAATTTTAGTGGAAATTTTCGATTTGGAGCTAGTGAAGCTGCTCTTACTTTAGAAGGTCCACTTTTAAGGAAAGACAAGACAAAACCATCAAAAACCACATTTTTATTTTCTTTAAGAAGAAGTTATTTACAATTTCTTTTTGAATTGATAGGCCTGCCTATTCGCCCTGATTATTGGGATTATCAATGGAAAATAAAGCATGAAATAGATGCATATAATTCGCTTACTTTTTTAGGAATTGGTGCGATTGACGATTTCTCTGTAAAAAAGCCTGAAGAATTTGATGCAGAGCAACAAGCAACACTTGAACAAGTCCCTATTATTGATCAACGAAGCACTACTGTTGGGCTTTCATGGAAGCGAAATTATAAAAATGGTAACGGTTTTATGACAACGGTTTTAAGCACAAATAGACTTGAAAACATATTTTCCCGTTATCAAAATAGTATTGATAAAACAGGGATTCTTTTCCAAAATGATTCTTATGAATGGGAAACCAAGTTACGTTTTCAAGCTACTCAATATCTAAATGAATGGAAATGGTCAACAGGATTTAATATTCAAAATTCAAAGTACCAAAATAAGACTCGTTTTCTGCTTTATAATTTAGAATATAATACTGATTTAAGTTTTGCAAAGTATGGTCTTTTTGTTAAAGGTTCTAGAAAGTTTTTTAATGATCGTTTTAATTTTTCTATAGGTATTCGTACTGATGCAGATACTTTTTCTTTTGGATCAAATATAATAGATAATATTTCTCCCCGATTGGCATTTTCTTATGCTTTAACAGAGAATCAACAATTGAAATTTAATGGTTCAATTGGACGTTATTTTAAGATCCCTACATACACTATGTTGGGTTTTCAAGATCAACAATCTAATTTTGTAAATCAAAATGCATCTTATACAAGAAGTGATCATTTTGTAGCTGGACTAGAATATAATTTAACTTCTTCTTCTAGATTTACGGTTGAAGGATTTCTTAAAAACTATGCTTACTATCCTGTTTCTTTAATTGATAGAGTTTCACTAGCTAATAAAGGTGGTGGATTTGAGGTTTTAGGAAATGAAGCTATTATTTCAGAAGGTGAAGGACAAAGTTCAGGAGTTGAACTATTATTTCAACAAAAACTTTCAAGAAATTTTTATGGTGTATTTGCTTACACCTATTTTTTTAGTGAATTTTCAGGGCTTAATCAAATATTAAGACCTTCAGTTTGGGATAGTCGACATTTGATTTCTTTTACTGGTGGTTATAAATTAAAGCGTAATTGGGAAGTTAGTGCAAGGTGGAGATTTGCTGGAAAAAACCCATACGTTCCTACAAACATTGAGGCTAGTGCATTATCCTACCCAGAAATTATTTTGGATTATGATCGCTTGGGTGATTTAAAATTAGATGCCTTCAATTTAGCAGATATAAGAATAGACAAGAAGTGGAATTTTAAGGATTTATCGTTTAACCTTTATTTTGAAGTTCAAAACTTTCTTGCACAACCCAACCCTACTCCACCAGAGTATGGTTTAAATAGAGCAGAAGACGGATCCCTAGTAAGTCCAAGAAGCTTGATTTCTGTTTCTACTTCCGGAGGAAATAGTACCCCTCTGCCTACATTAGGATTTGTTCTATATTTTTAGTAATCTTTTTATAAATCTAAAAGTCCATCCGGTAACTTTACATCAATGGTTTTTTCTTTCCGGTTGATTTTAAGAATAAAATCATCATGAATAGGAATTAGTGCTTCTTTTTTTTCTAACTGAATTTCAAATAGTGCTTGAGAACCCTTATCATAAATTGTTTTTATCTCACCTAATATTATTTCATTTTCTATAATTGAAAATCCGATGACTTCATGATAATAAAATTTGTTACCTTTTAATTTTGGCAATAAGCTTAACGGTAAATAAAGAGCTTTTTTAATTAGGCTGTCTGCCATTGATTCATCTTTTACTTCTTCAAAATTTATTCGAAGTAAGGATGATTTATGTAGGCTACATCTATTAATAAAAAAAGGAACCAGTCCTGAAGATAATTCTACAAAAATTGATTCCAGATTAGTATATATTTCAGGTGAATCACTGTCTATCTTGACTAGAACTTCTCCTTTAAAACTGTATTTTCCTACGATAGTACCTAAGTAGAAACAGTCCTCTTTTTTCATCGTTGAAAAGTAAAGATTTTGTTTTTATTCAGTAGACTTTTTAGTAGGAGCTGCTTCTTTTTTAACGGGAGCCGTTTCTTCTTTAGCAGGAGCTGCTTCTTCTTTAACAGGAGCTGCTTCTTCTTTAACAGGAGTTGCTTCTTCTTTAACAGGAGCTGCTTCTTCTTTAACAGGAACTGCTTCTTTTTTAACGGGAGCCGTTTCTTCTTTAATAGGAGCTGCTTCTTCAGCCTCTGGAGCAGTTACATCTGCTAGACGTTTTTTACTGATTTCTTTTTCTTCAGCTAGACGTTTTGACTTAACATCAAATTCGCTTTTAGAAAGGCCATCTTTTTTAGCTTGAACTTTAGCTTCTTTTTCTTCTAACCAGGCAGTTAATTTTTTATCAGCAACTTCTTGGGTTAAAGCACCCTTTCGAACACCTCCATTTAGATGATGCTTTAACATAATACCTTTATAAGATAAAAGAGTACGTGCCGTATCTGTCGGCTGTGCTCCCTTATCCAGCCAGTTAACTATGTCATCAAATTTAAGATTAACTGTTGCAGGATTCGTATTGGGATTATATGTACCTAGTTTTTCTAAGTAGCGACCATCTCTTTTTGATCGAGCATCAGCAGCAACAACCCAATAGAAGGGTTTTCCTTTTTTACCGTGTCTTTGAAGTCTTATTTTTACTGGCATATCATATTAATTTGTGAGGATACCCGACCCTCTAATTATTAATTCAGGAGCGCAAATATATGAGTTTTTGTTTTTTAACCGCTAATAAGACCTTATTATTTATTATAAATATTTTTTTTCATTGACAATCTTATCATTATAACATTAGGTCAACAATGTTTAAAATTGTTTTAAGAAATAAAAAAGTGTAATTTTGCGGACTAAAATTTTTACTCGAAATGAACATCAACAGAACTGATTTAGACTCTCTAAACACCCTAATCAATATAACAGTTGATCGTATCGATTTTTCAGAAAAAGTAACATCGGTTTTGATTGATTATCGAAAAAAGGCTAATATTCCTGGATTTAGGAAAGGACATGTTCCAATGGGCATGATCAAAAAGCAGCACGAAAAAGCAGTCATTGCAGAAGAGGTTAATAAAATTCTACGAGAAAATTTGGATAAATTCATTAAAGAAGAAAAGTTAGAACTTTTAGGTAATCCAATACCCAAAGCATCTGACGAACTATTAAATTGGGATTCAGAAAGCTTAAACTTTGAATTTGAGTTAGGAATTTCACCTAAATTTGATGTTAAATTAGATATACTCAAAAAAGTAGTTCATTTTAAAATTGAACCAGATGATAAAATGGTTAATGAGCAACTGGATTATGTAGCCAAACAATATGGTAAGCTGGTTTCTAAAAGTAAGCCAGATAAAGATTATGAAATCACTGCTCAGTTTCTCAATGAAGCAATTGAAATAGATAAAATGATCACTTTTACCTTTGATGATCTAAAATCAAAAAAAGTAATTAAAGAGTTAAAATCTGAAAGCATAGGTTCTGTTATAAATATTGCTATAAAAAATTTATTTAAGGATAATGATACAGCTAAACGATTATTGTCAATTGATGAAGATAAATTAGTTTCTATTCAAGGAGACGAGCTTTCAGTGAATATTAAAGAGGTTAATGAACGTATTCCTGCAGATTTAAATCAGGAATTATTTGACAAATTGTTTGAGCCTGGATTAGTAAAATCAATTGCTGAATTTAAAGATAAAACTAAAGAAAACTTACAAAAGCAATTTGAGCCTCAGGCAGACCAAAAGCTTTTAAACGATGTGACAGAATATTTAGTTGAAAAAACTAAGTTTGATTTGCCTTCAGAATTCCTAAAAAAATGGATGCAAAACTCAGGGAAAGAACCATTAACTCCTGAAGCAGCGGAAGAAGAATTCAATAAGTCAGAAAAAGGGATTAGATACCAGTTAATAGAAGGAAAGATTATAAAGGAAAATAAACTAGATATGACCTTTGATGAACTAAAAAAATTCGCTGCTTCTCTAGTTCAAAATCAAATGATGCAATATGGACAGAAACCAGACCCCCAAAAAATAGACGGAATAGTGTCTAATATTTTATCTAATCAAGATGAAACAAGAAGAATATCAGAGCAATTGATGAGCAATAAAATGCTTTCATTCTTTAAAGAAAAGGCTCCTTTAAAAGTAAAAAAAGTAGGTTTTGATGCTTTTGTTAAGCAGGCCTATGGAAAAGCATAATATTTTTATTAATTTTAAAAAAACATCCAAATGAATTACGGTAAGGAATTTAAGAAATATGCAACTAAGCATCATGGGATTAATGCAATGTACTATGATAAAATAGTAAGCAGTATGACTCCATACATAATAGAAGAACGTCAATTAAATGTTGCTCAAATGGATGTTTTTTCACGTTTAATGATGGATAGAATCATGTTTTTAGGTACTGCCATTGATGATAATGTTGCTAATATAATTCAAGCACAATTATTATTTCTTCAGAGTACAGATGCAAATCGTGATATTCAAATGTATATTAATTCTCCAGGCGGGGGAGTTTATGCAGGATTGGGAATCTATGATACAATGCAATTCATTACCCCTAATGTTGCAACTATTTGTACAGGTATTGCTGCTTCTATGGGAGCTGTTCTTTTGTGTGCAGGTCACAAAGGGAAACGTTCTGCTTTACCGCATTCACGTGTGATGATCCACCAGCCCTTAGGTGGAGCACAGGGACAAGCCTCTGATATTGAAATCACGGCTCGTGAAATACTAAAACTTAAAGACGAATTATATCAAATCATTTCAAAGCATTCAGGTCAAACGATGAAAAAAGTCACAAATGACAGTGATCGTGATTATTGGATGAAGGCAGATGAAGCAAAAACCTATGGAATGGTGGATGAAGTTCTTCAAAAAACATCTAAATAAAACCATGTATCTATGAGTAAGCCTGATTTAAACTGTTCATTTTGTGGAAGACCTAAACCAGAAACACAACTATTAATTGCTGGGTTAGATGCACACATTTGTGATAGATGTATAGTTCAAGCACACGGAATTGTTCAGGAGGAGGCTTCAGAAACTAATTTAGATGAAGAACCAATAGAGGTAAAACCACCAAAGGAGATTAAAGCTTTTTTGGATGACTACGTTATAGGACAAGAACCTTCAAAAAGAGTGCTTTCAGTAGCAGTATATAACCATTATAAACGATTGACTCAAGATTCTTCAAAGGCAGATAGTGTTGAAATTCAAAAAAGTAATGTGTTGATAATTGGTGCTACTGGAACAGGAAAAACTCTTTTAGCTCAGACAATTGCACGACAACTAAAAGTTCCCTTAGCTATTGTTGATGCTACAGTTTTGACAGAAGCAGGTTATGTAGGAGAAGATGTAGAAGGCATTCTTTCTCGCCTGCTTCAATCTGCAGATTATGATGTAGATCGTGCTCAAAAAGGAATTGTTTTTATTGATGAAATTGATAAAATTGCACGTAAAAGTGATAATCCATCAATTACAAGAGACGTATCAGGTGAAGGAGTTCAGCAAGCTTTACTCAAGTTATTAGAAGGAACAGTAGTTAATGTTCCTCCTAAGGGCGGAAGAAAACACCCAGATCAAAAATTTATTGAAGTTGACACTTCTGACATCTTATTCATTGCAGGAGGAGCATTTGATGGAATAGAGGCGCATATTAATAAGCGTTTAAATCTTCAAGCAATTGGTTACAAAACTGTAAAAGATCAACAAAATGTTGATAAAGAAAATATATTGCAATATATCACTCCGCGGGATGTTAGATCTTTTGGATTGATTCCTGAAATAATTGGAAGATTACCTGTTTTGACCCACATGAATCCTTTAGATAAAGCAACACTTCGTGAGATTTTGACAGCTCCTAAGAATGCTTTAATTAAGCAATATGTCCAACTATTTGATATGGATGGGATTGAATTAGAATTTACCTCAGGAGCTTTAGATTATATTGTAGATAAAGCATTAGAATATGAATTAGGAGCTCGAGGATTACGTTCATTATGTGAGGCAGTATTAAATGATGCCATGTTTGAATTGCCCCATTCTGATGTAAAGTCTTTAAAAGTTACCAAGCAATATGCCGATGATAAGCTTTCAAAGATTGAATTACCAAAACTTAAAGCAGTTTCTTAAGTATTCATTTTAAGAAGCTCTTCTATTAAAACTCTAGAATTTGATAATCGAGGTATCTTATGTTGTCCTCCTAATTTTCCTCTTTTTGATAGCCATTTATAAAACAACCCCTTTCTAGCTACATTTAATTTCAGCTTTTCTAATGTGATATTTTTATATCGCTTGGCTTCGTAGTCTGAATTTTCGGCTTGCAAAAATTTATCTAGCAGATCAATAAATTGTTTAAGATCGCTTGGATTTTTTTCAAATTCGATTATCCATTCATGCTTCCCTTTTTTTCCGTCCTTCATAAAAACTGGTCCAGCTGTATAATTAGAAACAATACAATTAGTTTTATTACATGCACTTTCAATAGCTTTTTCTGAATTATCTATTATCAGTTCTTCACCAAAAACATTAATATGTTGTTTAGTTCTTCCAGTAACTTGAATTCTAAAAGGTGACAAACATGTAAAGCGAATTGTGTCACCAATTTTATAACGCCACAGACCAGCATTGGTTGTTATTACAACAGCATAATTTTTGTTTAATTTGACCTCGGTAAGATTAATTACTCTTTGATTATCTTCTTTTTTATTAATTTCAAAAGGGATAAACTCATAAAAAATTCCGTAGTCCAACATAAGTAATAATTCATCAGAATTATTTTGGTCTTGGATTGCAAAAAATCCTTCCGAGGCATTATATATTTCGTAAAATTTAAAATCAGATTTTGGAAATAGTTTTTCAAATATTTTTCTGTAGGGTTTAAAACTTACTCCTCCGTGAAAATAAACTTCAGCATTTGGCCAAACTTCGATTAGATCTTTTTTCCCCGTTTTTTTAATTACATTTTGAAGTAAAACTAACATCCAAGAGGGAATTCCTGCTAGACTAGTTACTTTTTCTGGAATAGATTCAGATACAATAGCTTTCATTTTAGTTTCCCACTCAGCCATTAGCGAAGTTTTATTACTAGGGGTACTACTCAACTCTGCCCAAAAAGGTAAATTCTGAATAATGATTGCAGATAAATCTCCAAAATAGCTATTATTTTCATTGTACAATTCACTACTTCCTCCTAATCTAAGGCTCTTTCCTGTAAGTAATTGTGAATCTTCATTGTTATTAAAATAAAGAGAAAGCATGTCTTTTCCTGCTTTGTAGTGACAATCTTCAAGTGCTTCAATACTAACAGGAATGAATTTACTTTTCGAATTGGTTGTTCCACTCGATTTTGCAAACCACTTAATAGTTGAAGGCCAAAAAATATTCTGAGTTCCTTTTCGAGAACGTTCAATTTGCGATTCTATAGATTCATATGTGCTGAGTGGAACTTGATTTTTAAATTCGGTATAATTAGTAATTCCCTTAAACCCATATCTTTTGCCAACCTCTGTAAGCTTTGCTTTATCCAAAAGATAATGTAGTAACTCAGCTTGGACTTCATGAGGATACTTAGTGAAAAGTTCGATTTGATGAATTCTTTTTTTAAGAATCCAAGATGCAATAGAATTGAATAGGGGTATTGGCATAAAATTATCATTATATTACCAATGTAAAAATAATTAATTAAGAGCAGATGTTTGAAGGTGTATTAAAAAAAATGAGAACAGAAATAGATAATCCCATAAACTATTTTTTAGCAATGGATCAAGGTTTTATTCATCTTAATCAAGCTTTAGGTAAGACCCTTAAAATTCGTCACACAGGTTCTCAGTGTTTAAGTTGTCATCAAACACAAATAATTTTTAGACAAGGTTTTTGTAAATCCTGTTTTTTTGAAAATCCTGCAGCTGGAGATTGGATTATGCGCCCTGAATTAAGTAAGGCTCATTTAGGAGAACCAGATCGAAATTTAGAGTACGAAAAAAGAATACAACTTCAACCTCACATTGTTTATTTAGCTTTGAGTAGCCACTTAAAAGTCGGAGTAACTCGGAAAAATCAGTTGCCAACACGTTGGATTGATCAAGGCGCTAACGAAGCTTTAGCAATATTGGAAGTTCCTAATCGATATTTGGCAGGTGCTGGCGAAGTATTGCTTAAGGAGTCTTTTTCAGACAAAACTAACTGGAGAAAGATGTTACAAAATAATACAGAACCAATTGATTGGAAAACAGAAAGAGATAGAGCTATAGATAGCCTAACTAATGATTTTAAGCCTTATATTGTTAACATGGAACAAGCACCTTTGAAATTAAACTTTCCTGTATTGCATTATCCAGAAAAAGTACAAAGTCTTAATATAATTAAGACACCATATTATGAAGGAAAATTAAATGGAATTAAAGGACAATATTTAATTTTTGAAGATCAAACAGTTTTTAATGTACGATCTAATGAAGGTCAACGAGTTAAAATAGAAATTTGTTAATCAATATGCTTTTGAGAATTGGTAAGTAAAGATTCTAATTCATTCATTTCTTTTTTAGTCAAATCACGATATTTTCCAATACCCATATCTAGTTCGATATTCATGATACGGATTCGTTTTAGCTTAACGACCCTATAATTTAAAAATTCACACATCCTACGAATTTGACGATTGAGACCTTGTGTTAAAACGATTCGAAATTGTTTTTTATGAATTTGTTCTACGATACAATTTCGCGTTATTGTGTCGAGTATTGGAACGCCTTTACTCATTTTTTGAATAAATTCATTGGTTACAGGTTTGTTTACAGTAACTATATATTCTTTTTCGTGATTATTTCTCGCTCTAAGAATTTTATTTACAATATTGCCATCGTTGGTAAGTAAAATCAATCCTTCACTAGGTTTATCGAGCCTTCCAATAGGGAAAATTCGAGATGGATAGTTAATATAGTCTATAATATTATCTTTTTCAATATAAGTATCAGTTGTACAGACAATACCAATAGGCTTATTAAATGCTATATATACACTAGGTTCTTTATTGTCTTCAATTAAAATCCCATCTACTTCAATACGATCGATTGGAGTTACTTTTTGACCCATTACTACAGCTTTACTATTGACATGTATTCTTCCTTCTTCAATCATTTTGTCAGCAGCCCTTCGAGAACAGTGACCAATTTCACTGAGGTATTTATTAAGCCTTATTCCTTCTTTTTCTGGGTTCATTAAGCTTTAGATTTCGAGTTCATTATGAGATTCCATTTTAAAGGTTTTTCTAAAAATATTCACAAAAAGATACAATAGGGGAGTATCGAGTAGAGCAACAAGAATTTTGAATAAAAAACCGGATAGTACTAGTCCCCAAAACTGATTCCATTGTAAAACATTAAAAACACTTAAAAGGCCAATAACCAGAGTGGTATCAATAAATTGAGAAGTAAATGTTGAAAAATTATTACGCAACCACAACATTTTCCCTTTTGTAAGTTTTTTCCAAAAGTGATAAAGACGAATATCTACGAATTGAGCTAAAAGATATGCAATCATAGATGCTAATACTGCTATTGGAGATAACGCGAAAACTTCATTAAATGTTTCATCGTTAATAGGTGAATTCTCAATTGCTGGAACTATGTTAGAAAGAATTAAAATCCCGATTGAAAAAAACGAAGCAAATATACCGGCAACTACTACTTGATTCGCTTTTTTACGACCATATATTTCTGATATTAAATCTGTAATTAAAAATGTAATAGGGTAAGGTAAAATACCAACAGAAAGTTCGAACAATTGATTTCCAAAAAGATTAATTTCAAAGGGTCTCCAATAAAAGAATTTTTGAAAAATTAAATTAGAAACTACTAAAGAGGTTATAAATAAAGCGGCTAAATAGAGATATATTTTTTTCGCTAGCTCTTTTTTTTGTTCAGTCATTTAATTAATACTTAATTCGAAAGGCAAAAGCATTTGAATTGAGAGTAAAGAATTTTGAGAGTTTATTTCTTGCCATGGATTTTTAATTTTTTCTGGAACCCATTTTGCCCAAACTGATTCGATTTTCAATGAAGGTGTAATTCCTTGAATCATACTTTCGAGATTTTCTTCAAACTGGGGATATTCTAATTCATTAAATTCCAAAATGCCTGCAGCTTTTGCAGCGGCATTAATTGCCTCTTCAAGTCCTCCAAGAGAATCAACTAAACCAACTTTTAATGCTTGTCGTCCTGTCCATACTCGCCCTTGAGCTATTTTCTCTACGGCCTCTGGAGATAGTGAACGCCCTTGAATGACTCTTTCTTTAAATGTATCATACGTTTTTTCAATTCCTTTTTTAATTTGAGATCTATAGCCATCAGTTAAAGGATGAAAAGGACTATATCCCAATGCATTTTTATGAGTTTCAATCGATTCCGAATGAATACCAAGATTTTTTATTAAACCAGAGGCATTGGGTAAGGTTGCAAATACCCCAATAGATCCAGTTATTGTTAGAGGGTCTGCAAATATTTTATCTGCTCCTGCAGCAATATAATAGCCTCCAGAGGCTGCTACATTTCCCATAGAAACTATAAAAGGCTTTTCTTTTTTTAATTTTTCAGTAGCGTGCCAAATTAGATCAGATGTAAGAGCAACTCCTCCCGGAGAATCTACTCGCAAAACTACTGCCTTTATCCAGTCATCTTTTGCCAAGTCTTCTAGAGTTTTTACAAAAACTCCTTGAGCTATAATACTTTCTGTACCTTCTCCATACATTATTGGACCATTTGCATAGACTACAGCAATTCGATCTTTAATATCACTATTGTAGTTTTCAGCACTTTGACTTACTGTCTTTATAGAAGCTAGTTTTAGTTTAATATCTGTTGCTATTTCTAATTTTTCTTTGATCAAGTTATTAAAATCATCTTCATAGATCAATCCATCAATAAGTTTTTGATCTAGACCATCTTGGGGAATATTAATTTGCTTTTCGTTTATTATATTATCTAGTTTGGTCGGTTCTAAACCTCGGCTGATGGCAATTTCATTTTTTAAAGTAATCCAAATATCATCTAAAAGACTTTTGATCTGATAGCGATTAGCAGAACTCATTTTGTTTTCAAGATAAGGTTCTACGGCACTTTTATATTTCCCATGACGCACTACTTCCATTTTAATACCGTATTCATCTTGAAAATCTTTATAATATAAAACTTCAGAGGCTAAACCTTTGAATTCTAAAATACCAACTGGATTTAAAAATACAGAATCTGAAACAGATGATAAATAATACCCTTTTTGAGAATAAACATCTCCATAAGCATAAATGAATTTTCCACTTTGCTTGAATTTATTTAGAGCATTTCGAATGCTTCTAGTCTGAGCCCAGCCAGCGCTAATAAAATCAGCACGTAAACGAATTCCTTCTATTTTAGAATTAGAATTAGCATTTTCAATTGAAGATAAAATTTCAGTTAAACCCAAAACTTCATCGTCCAAACCTAAAATATTTTGTAGTTCATCAAAATTAGGTTTTCTATCTGTAATTGTTTTATTTAAGTTTAAATCTAACACACTACCACTTACTATAGTTCCTGATCCTGATGAAGATCCAATAATACTAGCACTTGCAGAAATAATGAGTAAAATAAAAGTAAAGAATAGCATAAATGCAGTTAGTGTTCCTAAAACTGAAGCAAAGAAATTTTTGATAAAATTCATGGTTAATTTTTTGTTGATGCAAATATAGGGTTTTGTAGCTTTGTCGAATAATTGTGAATATGGAATACAAAAATCAAATTTACATATCAATAGGAAGTAATAAAGGTAATCGCTTAGAATATCTTCAAAGAGCATTAGCATTAATTAGTTTGAATGATATTGAAATTGACAGACTTTCCTCAATTTATGAGACCCCTTCCTGGGGCTTTAAGAGCAATTCTTTTTATAACGCTTGTATCAAAATAAACACATTGCTATCACCACATCAGCTGCTTAAAGCATTACTTGAAATTGAATCTCAATTGGGAAGACTTCGTAATTCTAATGTGGGTTATAATTCTCGAGTAATTGATTTAGATATTCTTTTTTATGATGATTTGATTATTTCAGATTTTGAATTGATTCTTCCCCATCCTAAATTACATCTTCGAAACTTTGTGTTAGCTCCGCTAAAAGAAATTGCACCTAAATATGAGCATCCTGAACTAAAAAAGAATATTATTTTACTTTTACAATCCAGTCCAGATAATACTATTTGCAAACCTTTAAAATTTTCAATTTGGTCTCCACCTATCTTTGATACTTTTCCTTATATAGCAATTGAAGGTAACATTGGTATTGGAAAAACTACGCTAGCTCAAAAAATTGCAACTAGATATAATACAGAATTACTAACAGAAACTTTCACAAATAATTTTTATTTAAAAGATTTTTACAAAAATCCTAAAAAGTTTGCTTTGGCTGTCGAAACTTTTTTTTTGAAAGATAGAATTCAACAGGCATCAACCTTTTGGAAAAAAAGAAAACCACTCGTTGTTGCTGATTATAGTATATTAAAGTCACTTGTTTTTGCAGGTCAAAACTTAAAAGTTGCTGATTTTAAAAAATATAAACAGTTTTTTGATATTTCAATAAATAAAGAAGAACACCCAAATCTTTTAGTTTATTTAAATGCAGAGATTTCTCAACTAGAATCTCAAATTAAAAAAAGAGGGCGTGATTTTGAAAAAGACATTAAAAAAGCTTACTTAAAAAAAATAGAAAATGGTTACAAAGAACTAATAAAATCAGATTTGCCTTTTCCTGTGATTTCTGTTAGTATTAAAGAAAAAAATTTCGAAATGAATGAAGAAGATTTTCAAAAAATATTGTTTTCTATTTATAAAGCTTCATTTTAGAAAAAAAATCCCACATAACGACTCCACCAGCTACACTAATATTCAAAGAATGTTTGGTTCCAAACTGAGGAATTTCAATTGCTTGATTACAAGAATCAACTACTTGTTGTGAAACTCCTCGCACTTCATTTCCAAAAACAAAAGCATAAGAAGCATTTTTTTTTGGTTTAAAATCATTCAAAAATTTAGCTCCTTTAGTTTGCTCAATTACCCACACAGATATTCCTTTTTGTTGAAGTTTATGAACAACTTCAATTGTATTTTCTGCATATTCCCAATTTACATTTTCAGTTGCACCTAATGCGGTTTTATGTATGTTTTTGTGCGGAGGTACTGCTGTTATTCCACATAGATAGATTTTTTCAATTAAAAATGCATCAGCTGTTCTAAACACTGAACCTATGTTATTTAAACTTCTAATGTTATCTAAAATAAGAGTTAACGGAATTTTTTCAGACTCTTTAAAATCCTTTATAGTTTTTCTTGAGAGTTCTTCGTTTTTCAGTTTGCGCATAACTAGTGAGAAAAAACAAAAGTACAACCTCTTATTTTTTAAATAGTGATTTACATCTTTGTTTTTACAAAAGAAAATAATTTTTAAATACATTCGTAAAAAACCGAAGATTTGGCAAAAGTTTTAAAAGAAACTCCTTTAATGAAACAATACAATAGCATCAAGGCTAAGTATCCAGATGCGCTATTGTTATTTCGTGTTGGAGATTTTTATGAAACTTTTGGCAAAGATGCTATAAAAGCTGCAGGTATTTTGGGAATTATTTTAACAAAAAGAGGAGCCGGGAGTGCTAGTGAAACAGAATTAGCAGGTTTTCCTTACCATTCTTTAAATACTTATTTGCCTAAGTTAGTTAAAGCCGGATTTCGTGTCGCTATTTGTGATCAATTAGAAGATCCTAAAATGACTAAGACTATCGTAAAGCGTGGAGTTACAGAGTTAATTACCCCCGGTGTTTCTTTACATGATGATGTTTTAGATCAAAAGAAACATAATTATCTCGCTGCAGTTTTTTTTAACAAGAAATGGGGAGTGTCTTTTTTAGATATTTCTACTGGTGATTTTTGGGTTGGCGAGGGGTTGACAGAGCAAATCGAGCAACTACTTCAAAGTTTTTCTCCAAGTGAAATTTTAGTTCCCAAGCCGAAAAAGAAACTTTTTTCAGAACAGTTCGGTAGTCAATATCACTGTTTTTATATGGAAGATTGGGCTTTTGAGTTAGGTACAGCTAAAGAAAAATTAAACAATCATTTCAAGACTAATTCATTAACCGGTTTTGGAATTCAAAACTACTCCTCAGGCATAAGTTCTGCAGGTGCAATTTTACATTATCTGTCAGAAACTCAGCATCATAAATTGCAACACATAACCCGAATATCTCCCATAAACCAAGGGAATTACGTTTGGTTAGATCGGTTTACCCAGCGTAATTTAGAATTATTTCAATCTAATCACCCTGAAGGGATTCCATTAATTTCAATTATGGATAAAACCTTAACAGCTATGGGTGGCCGTTTATTACGACAATGGATTGCTTTCCCATTATTAGATCAAATTCAGATTAAAGCCCGCCAAGAAGTAGTCCAGGGCTTTATTAAAAGTAATAATCTTCTAAATACTACTCAAATTGCTTTTTCTAATATTATTGATATTGAAAGGGTAATGTCCAAAATTGCAACTGATAAAATAAGTCCAAGGGCTTTATATCAATTACAGGATTCTTTAACTCATATAGAAGAGCTAAAAATTAGTTTGTTAGACATGGGAAACGTGGCTTTGAAAAATGAACTTAAGTATGTGCCTAAATGTAAAAATATAATTGAATTAATTAAAAACACTTTACACCCTGAAGCTCCTGTAATAGTTTCTAAAGGAAATGTCATAGCTGAGGGGTTTTCAAAAAATTTAGATGATATAAGAAGTTTAAGGAAGACTTCTCAAGTTCATTTAGATGATATGTTAGCTCGTGAAACAAAACACACTCAAATTCCGTCTTTAAAAATAGCATTTAATAATGTCTTTGGGTATTATATAGAAGTCCGTAACACTCATAAAGATAAAGTTCCTAAGGATTGGATAAGAAAACAAACACTAGTCAATGCAGAGCGATATATTACGGAAGAGCTTAAAATATTTGAGACTGAAATATTACAAGCTGGAGATAAGATTTTGAATCTCGAACAAAAGCTTTTTACCGAATTAGTTTTCCAGTTACAATCAGAATTAGAGGTGCTTAAAAAAAATGCTATTGCAGTTGCTCAATGGGATGTATTATCATGTTTTGCTAAAACTGCTTTAAAAAATAATTATTGCCGACCCGAATTTACTTTGGGAACTGACCTTGAAATTCAAGGAGGTCGTCATCCTGTTATTGAACAGCATTTACCTTTGGGTGATTCCTATATTGCAAACGATCTAAAATTAGATCGCGAGAAGCAACAAATGATAATGATTACCGGACCTAATATGTCAGGTAAATCTGCTATCTTGAGACAAACAGCACTAATTTGCTTAATGTCTCAAGTAGGAAGTTTTGTGCCTGCTACAAAAGTCAAAATGGGAATTATTGATAAAATATTTACTCGTGTTGGAGCAAGTGATAATATTTCTATGGGAGCGTCGACATTTATGGTAGAGATGAATGAAACAGCTTCTATATTAAATAATATTAGTAAAAATAGCCTTGTTTTGTTGGATGAAATTGGTCGAGGTACAAGTACTTATGACGGAATTTCGATAGCCTGGGCAATAGCTGAATATCTTCATGAACATCCTTATCGAGCAAAAGTATTATTTGCCACTCATTATCACGAGTTAAATGAAATGACACAGCAGTTTTCGCGGGTCAAAAATTTCAATGTTTCAATAAAAGAAACAAGGGAAAACGTACTCTTTTTAAGAAAATTAGTTCCAGGTGGAAGTGCTCATAGTTTTGGAATACATGTTGCAAAAATGGCAGGAATGCCACAGCATGTTTTACAATCAGCTAAACAAAAATTAAAATCACTGGAAGCCACACATGGCTTAAAAAAAACCGATAATAATTTAGATAATAAAGAAAATCTTCAATTAAGCTTTTTTAATTTAGATGATCCTTTTTTAGAAAAGTTAAGTGATGAAATTAAGGCTATTGATATTGATACCCTAACTCCAGTTGAGGCATTAATGCATTTAAATAAAATCAAGAAAAAGCTAATTTCTAAAAATTAATTTTTCCTTAAAAAAGTGTCTTTTGATCTTTAAAATATATTTTTTTTAATCTTTTAAGATTTTTTGGATCACTTTCAGTGAACCTAACGTGTAATGAAATAATTTTTACTTATTTAAAGATCTAACAAACAGAATTTTACAATATTAATTGATAATATTAAAATAAATACACACAAAAATATTTTTTTAAGGAAAATCACTTTCATTATTTATTAAGAAATAAAATTATTTTACATTTGCATTTCACAATGCGAAAGTAGCTCAGGGGTAGAGCATCACCTTGCCAAGGTGGGGGTCGCGGGTT